>JBBILK010000219.1:0-5598 GCA_037444965.1 Actinomycetota bacterium
GCGGCCTCGTCGAGCCGGCGGCCGAGCTCCGCCAGCTCGGCCTGCTCCGCGTCGCCCTCGCCGAGCTCCTCCTGGATCGCCTTGAGCTGCTGGCGCAGGAAGTACTCGCGCTGCGTCTTCTCCATCTCCGACTGGACCTGCGACTGGATCTTCGCCCCGAGCTCGAACGACTCCAGCTCCCGGCTCAGGATCACGCTCAGCTGGCGGAGCCGCGCCTCGACGTTCGCCTCCTCGAGCAGCGCTTGCTTCTCCTCGGTCTTGAGGCGCATCGTGGACGCGATCAGGTACGTGAGCGCGGCGGCGCCTTCGACGTTCGCGACGGCGAGCTCGAGCTCGGCGGGCAGGTACGGCGCGAGGTCGATGATCCGGGAGAAGAGCCCCTGCACGTTCTTCGAGAGCGCCTCGACCTCCTTCGTGTCCGGCACGAGCTCGGGAACCTCCACCACCTCGCCGACGAGATACGGCTCCTCCTGCACGAAGCGCTCGATCCGGACCCGGCGCACGCCCTGCACGAGCACGCGCAGGCTCCCGTCCGGGATTCGCAGCATGCGGTGGATCACCGCGGCCGTGCCGACCGGGTACACCTCGCCCGGGCCGGGAGCCTCGATCTCGGGGTTCCTGCCCGCGACGAGAACGACCATCCGGTTCCCGGCGACGGCCTCGTCCACGAGCCGGACCGAGCGCTCCTGGCCGACCGCGAGCGGGTTGATCGAGTCGGGGAAGACGACCGTGTCTCGCAGGGGGAGGACGGGCAGCGTCGGCGGAATCTCGACGTCCGCCGCGCCCCCGGCCTCGAGGACGCCGGCTTCGCTCACCGCCGGGTGACGACCGTGATCGAGACCTTCGCCGGGCGGGCCGGTGCGCGGACGAGCGGCAGCGTGATCGTGAGCAGCCCGCGGTCGTAGCTCGCGCGTGCTTCGTCGGGATCGATCTCCTCGCCGACCGGGATGTGCCGCTCGAACGGCCCGTAGTCGAGCTCGATCTGGTGGTAGACGGCCTCCTGGGGGCTGGGTCGCCGCCGGACGCCGGCTACCGTCAGGACGCCGCCGCCGACCGTCAGCTCGACGTCTCCGGGGTCGATCCCCGCGAGGTCGAGGACGACCGTGATCACCGGCGGCTCCTCGGTCCGGAAGACGTCGGCGGCGGGGCGAAAGCCGCTTCTCGCGCCGGCCAGGCGCCGTCCGCGCCAGAGATCGGAGAAGAGCTCCTCCATCTCGCTGCGCAGGCGGTCGAGGTCGTGCTCGAACGGCATGGAGCAATTGTAGGCGCGGAGATCTCCTCCCCTAGAATCCGTCACGTGCGCCGGTACCTGAGGCTCGCCGCGTTCGCGCTCGGGGTCCTGCTCCTCGTCTGGTTCGGCGCAGTCCGGAGCGCCGGTGAGGTGAAGGCTCGCAAGGCCGCGAGGAGGGCTGCTCGTGGCGCTTGAGCTCGCGGTCGTCGAGGGCGACATCGCGGCGCTCGACGTCGATGCGATCGCGAACGCGGCCAACGACCACCTCTGGATGGGAGCCGGGGTCGCGGGCGCGATCAAGCGTGCGGGCGGCGAGGAGATCGAGCGCGAGGCGGTCGCGAAGGGTCCGATCCCCGTCGGCGACGCGGTCGCGACCGGCGCGGGCCGGTTGAAGGCGCGGTACGTCATCCACGGCGCCGTCATGGGCCAGGACCTGCGCACCAGCGCGGAGCTCGTCACGAGGACGACCGTGCGCTGTCTCGAGGTCGCGGAGGAGCTCGGTTGTCGCTCTCTCGCCCTGCCGGCCTTCGGCACGGGGGTCGGGGGCTTCCCGATCGACGAGTGCGCGCGGCTGATGGTCGCTGCCGTCCGCGGCTTCGACGCTCGCTCGCTCGAGCGGGTCGTGCTGGCCGTCTTCGGCGAGCAGGCGCGGGAGGCGTTCGCCGAGGCTGCCGCGCAGCCGGGCTAAGGAGCCGCTCCCCCAGGGCCGACAACTAGACAATGCGCATCCTCGTCACCGGCGGCTGCGGCTTCATCGGCAGCCATTTCGTGAAGCGGCTCGTCGCAGCGGGCGAGGAGGTCGTCGTGCTCGACAAGCTCACGTACGCGGGGAATCCGAAGAACCTCGACGGAGTCCCGTGCGAGCTCGTCCAGGGTGACATCGCCGACCGGGAGGCCGTGCTGCGGGCCGGCGCCGGCTGCGCCGCCGTCGTGAACTTCGCCGCGGAGACGCACGTCGACCGCTCGATTCTCGGCGCCTCGGAGTTCATCCACACGGACGTGCTCGGAACGTACGTGCTCCTCGAGTGGGCGCGGGAGACGGACGCACGGCTGGTCCAGGTGTCGACGGACGAGGTGTACGGCGACATCGAGCCCGGTGCGTCGTCGCGGGAGACCGATCCGCTACGTCCCTCGAGCCCGTACGCGGCCTCGAAGGCGGGCGGCGACCTGCAGGTGCTCTCCCACGTCCGGACGTTCGGCGTCGACGCTGTGATCACGCGCGGCTCGAACACCTACGGCCCCAACCAGTACCCGGAGAAGATGATCCCGCTCATGGTCACGAACGCGCTCGACGGTGAGCCCCTCCCCGTCTACGGGGACGGTCGCCAGACCCGCGACTGGCTGCACGTCGAGGACCACTGCGCGGCGATCGAGCTCGTGCTCCGTCAGGGCGAGGCGGGCGAGGTCTACAACGTCGGCGGCGGCTGCGAGCTCGAGAACCTCGACGTCGTCCGGCGGATCGTCGAGCTGCTCGACGCGGATCCCGGGCTGATCGCGCACGTCGTCGACCGTCCCGGGCACGATCGCCGCTACTCCCTCGACTCGGCGAAGCTCCGGGGACTCGGCTGGTCGCCCGCACGGTCGTTCGACGAGGGGCTCGCGGACACCGTGGTCTGGTACCGAGAGCGCCGGGACTGGTGGGAGCCTCTGAAGTCCGGCGAGTACCTCGCCTACTACCGCCGGCAGTACGCCGAGCGGCTTGCGACCTCGTAGGCGCCGTCGTCTCCCCCGCGAGCCGCGGCATCCTCACAGATCCCTAACCTGGGTTCGCTACCCTGCCTGTGCGGTACCGGGCCGCCGACACATCGCAATGCGCCGCCTGCTGACCCTGACCGTTCTCGCCCTTGCCCTCTCGGCCGCCGGCGCGGCGACAGCTTCCCCGCTCTTCGTGATCCGCGGTTTCGGGTGGGGCCACGGCATCGGGATGGCCCAGTACGGCGCGGAGGGATACGCGCGGCACGGCTGGACGTACGACGAGATCCTCGCCCACTACTACCCGGGGACGACGCTGGGACAGGCACCGACGGCGCGGATCCGGGTCCTGCTCGCCTCGGGTCAGAAGGCGCTCGAGATCGGCTCCGAAGCCGCGTTCGCGGTCACGCACGCGGGCGGGCGGGTCGAGCTCCCGGCCGGCACGTACCGGATCGGCACCGGGCTCGAGCTCGAGGTCGACGGCAAGCTGCGCAAGCTCGAAGCTCCGCTCCGCTTCCAGGCGGGCACGAAGCCGCTTCGCCTCGACCGTCCCTACCGGGGGGCGATCGTCGTCTCTCTCAGCGACGGCAAGCTGACCGCCGTGAACGACCTGAAGCTCGAGCAGTACCTGAGAGGCGTCGTCGCGGGCGAGATGCCCGCGGACTGGCAGCCCGAGGCACTGAAGGTGCAGGCCGTCGCGGCGCGCTCCTACGCGCTCGCGAGCAGGAAGGCCACCGGCGCGTTCGACGTCTATGCGGACACGCGCAGCCAGGTCTACGGCGGCATCGCCACCGAGGACCCGCGCACGGACGCCGCCATCAGGGCGACCCGAGCGCAGGTCGTCCTCTACGACGGGAAGGTCGCCTGGACGTTCTTCTTCGCCAGCTCCGGTGGAAGGACGGCTGCGATCGAGGACGTCTGGGTCGGGTCGGAGCCGGTTCCCTACCTCGTCTCGGTCGAGGATCCGTACGACACCATCTCCCCGTACCACCGCTGGGGGCCGCTCACGTTCACGGTCGAGGAGCTCGGCAAGCGCCTGGGCTCGCGCATTCCCGACGGGCTCGTCGACCTCAGGGTCAACACGAACGGCTCGGGCCGCGTCGCGAGCGTCACCGCGATCGGCGCGAACGGGGTCACGCGGGAGATCAGCGGCTGGACGGTGCGGGCGCTGCTCGACCTGCGCTCGACCTGGTTCACGATCGCGAAGGAGGGGGACCTCAGCTCGTCCCGCGGCAGGATCGTCTACGGTCAGAAGGTGACCCTGAGCGCCGTCGTCAGTGACCGGGGCGAGGTCACGGTCGAGCAGCGTCCGGCGGGCGGCAGCTGGACGGCGCTGAAGACGGTCTCGCCGGCGGAGGACGGCAGCGTCTCGCTCACGGTCCGCCCGCAGCTGACGACGTTCTACCGTCTCCGCGCCGGCGCGGACGTCGGCGAGGCCGTCCGGGTCGCCGTCGCCCCGAGGCTCCTCCTCGACGAGCCCGGGGAGGGCGATGCGCTCTCGGGCACGATCCAGCCGGCCCTCGCGGGCGCCGAGGTGACGATCCAGCGCCGCTCCGAGAGCTGGGTCGCCGTGGCTTCCGCCGTTGCCGACGAGAACGGGCGCTTCCGCGCCGTCTTCGACGTCACCCCTGGCGACTACCGTGCGCGCGTCGGCCCGCTGCCCGGCTTCGTCGCCGGCGTGAGCCGGCCGCTCTCCATCGGCGCTGCGTGAAGCTCGCGGCTCTTCTCCTCCTGCTCGCCGCCGCGCTCGTGGCCGCTCCGGCACAGGGCGCGCGGATCGCGGTCGGACTGCCGGAGGGCGCGTCCGCGGATGTGGTCGCGGCCGAGCTCGAGCGGCTGACGGGCGGGACCGTCGATCGCGCCCTGCTGCCGCTCGGAGCGCTCGTCGTCGAGGTCACCGACCGGGACGACGCGCTCGACGCGCTCACCGGCGCGGCGGTCGAGTACGTCGAGCCGATCACGCGCACCAGGTCGATCGCGTTCCAGCCGACCGATCCGCTGGCGTTCTTCCAGTGGTACCTCGCGTCGATCCGCGCCTTCGACTTCTGGGAGACGCCGCCGTCCCCGAGTGCGGAGCCGGTGCTCGTCGCGGTGATCGACTCGGGGATCGACGGCGACCACCCCGAGTTCGCCGGCCGGATCGCCGACACGAAGTCCTTCGTCTCGTCCAGGGCGACCGTCGACACGATCGGCCACGGAACGATGGTCGCCGGGGAGATCGCGGCCGCGATCGAGAATGCCGAGGGTATCGCCGGCGTCGCGTTCCCGGCGCAGCTGCTCGTCGCCAAGGTGATCCGGCCGGACGGGACGTCGTCGCTGGAGGCAGAGGCTGCCGCGATCCGCTGGGCGGTCGATCAGGGGGCGCGGGTGATCAACCTGAGCCTCGGTGGCGTACGCGACCCGAAGAACCCCGCTCGCGACACGTACTCCGCGCTCGAGCAGGCGGCGGTCGAGTACGCGTACGAGAACGGGGCGGTGGTCGTGGCCGCGACGGGGAACTCGAGCGACGGGCTTCCCTATCCCTACGCGAGCTACCCGGCGGCGCTGCCGCACGTCCTCGGGGTGAGCGCGCTCGCCCAGGACGACACGACGCCGTCGTTCTCGAACCGGGACGCGATCTTCAACGACCTCGCCGCACCCGGGGTCGGGGTCGTGTCGACGTTCCCGGACGAGCT
>JBBILK010000220.1:0-5584 GCA_037444965.1 Actinomycetota bacterium
CCTGTGCCGCGGCCACCTCGACGATCGTCTGGTTCGTGGCCGGGTCGACGGTGGGCACGGTGGCGCCGCCCGTCGCGTCCACCCACTCGCCGCCGACGAGGAGCTTCGTCTTCAGCCTCGCGTAGTCCGGCAGCCCCTCGAGCCGCGGGCCGGCAGGGACAGCTCCCGGGGCCTGGCCCCGGGACAGGCCCGGTAGGGCCGGGGAGGGGAGCCCGCTCGCGCCCGGTGGTAGAAGGGGTGCGATCTCGGCCGCTCGCCGCGGCTCGGCCGGGACGACAGGGAGATGCCCCGGGGCCTGGGCCCGGGACAGGCCCGGAAGGGCCGGGGAGGGAAGCCCGCCGGCTCCCGGGCGCGGTGGGGCGACCGCCGGCGCGGGCGCGGCGGTCGAGTAGGTCGAGCCCTCGACGAGGCGGATGCCGAGGAGCGTTGCGGCTTCGCGAGCCGCGTCGGTGAGGACGGTGTGCTCGCGCAGCATCAGCTCCCGCTCGCCGGACTCGGCCAGACGGCGGACGTCGTCGGCGGTGACGATGTGCTTCGTCATCGATGTGTGATTCTGCCGACGAGCGGGATGCCCGTGATCGCCTCCGCCTCGAGCGTGAGCGAGCGCATGTCCTCGGGCTCGAGGTTGTGAACGTCAGACTTCCCGCAGCAGCGGGCGAGCATCTGGATCTCCATCGTCATCGAGTTGAGGAAGTTCACGACGCGCTCGGTCGCGGCCTCGACGTCGAGGCGTGCGGTCAGCTCCGGATCCTGCGTCGCGACGCCGACCGGGCAGAGACCCGTGTGGCACTCGCGGCAGAAGCCGGGCTCGACGCCGAGCTTCTCGTAGTCCTCCACGTAGAGCGGCGCGTTGCAGTTCAGCGCGATCATCGCCGCGGTGCCGATGTAGACGGCGTCCGCCCCGAGCGCGAGCGCCTTCGCCGCGTCGACGCCGTTCCGGATCCCGCCGGCGGCGACGATCTGGATCTCGCCGTACTTGCCGATGTCGATCAGCGCCTCGCGCGCCTCGACGATCGCGGCCAGGGTCGGCACACCGGTGTGGTCGAAGAGCAGCACCGGCGAGGCGGCGCTCGCTCCTTCCAGGCCGTCGATCACGATCACGTCCGCGCCGGCCTTGGCCGCCAGGCGGACGTCGTCGAACACCCTGCAGGCCCCGAGCTTCACGTAGACGGGCACCTGGTGGTCGGTCGCCTCCCGGATCTCCTCGATCTTGATCCGCAGGTCGTCCGCCCCGATGAAGTCCGGGTGCCGGACCGGCGAGCGCTGGTCGACGCCGACGGGGAGGTCGCGCATGCGCGCGACCTCGTCCGAGACCTTGAAGCCGAGCAGGACGCCGCCGGTGCCAGGCTTCGCGCCCTGGCCGATCACGATCTCGACCGCGTCGGCCTGCTTCATGTGGTGCGGGTTGTTCCCGTAGTGGCTCGGCGTAATCTGGTAGACGAGCGTCTTCGAGGCGGCCCGCTCGCGCGGGTGCATGCCGCCGTCGCCGGTGGTGGTCGACGTCCCGACCGCCGTCGCCGCCCGCCCCAGCGCCTCCTTCGCGTTCGCCGAGAGCGCGCCGAAGCTCATCCCCGTGATGCAGATCGGCGTGGCGAGCTCGACGGGCTTCGGGCAACGGGTGCCGAGCACCGTCCTCGTCTCGCACTTCTCCCGGTAGCCCTCGAGCGGGACGCGGGAGAGGGTGCACGGGATGAACGTCAGGTCGTCGAAGTTGGGCACCCGGCGCGTCGTCGAGAACGCGCCGAAGACGTAACGGCCGAGCTCGGCCTTGCGCTGGATGTCCTCGACCGTCTCGGGCGACCAGACGTGTGACACGCGGAGCGTCCGCTGCTCGCTCACAGCGCCTCCTTCCAGATCGAGAACTCCTTCTTGTCGTAGCGCCACAGCTTCCCGGCCGAGCGAACCTTCTTCCACTCGCGTTTCGGGCCGAGACCGAACGGCTCGAGCGTCTCGGCGAGCCAGGCGAGATCCTCGGCGGTGGGCTCCTCGAGGACCGTATCGGAGCCGAGGCTCCTGATCTCGCCGCCGCAGAAGAGCTCGGCCAGGTACATCGAGTCGCCGAAGGCGTCCGCGGCGTCGCCGCAGACGACGATCCGGCTCTTCTGGGCCATGAACCCGGACATGTAGCCCGTCGAACCGCCGACCACGATCGTGCCGCCCTTGTTCGCGATGCCGGTTCGGGCGCCCGCGTTGCCCTTCACGACGACGAGGCCACCCCGGATCGAGGGCGCGGTCGACGACCCGGAGTTGCCGTGGACGACGATCCTGCCGCTCATCATGTCCGCGCCGAGCGACCAG
This sequence comes from Actinomycetota bacterium, assembly GCA_037444965.1. Lineage (GTDB taxonomy): Bacteria > Actinomycetota > Thermoleophilia > Gaiellales > Gaiellaceae > JBBILK01. Next base: position 2,299 of record JBBILK010000220.1, read on the forward strand.
CCGGCGTCTCCCTCGACCTCGATCTCGAGCCCGTCCGAGAGCGCGCCGCAGAAGTAGCCGACGTCGCCGCGGAAGACGATCCGAGCCGGCTCGAGGATGCCGACGGCGAGGTTGTGGCGGGACCCCGGGTTCAGCACCTCGAGCTCCCGCTGCCCGGCGGCGAGCAGCGCCTTCAGCTCCGCGTTGACCTCCCGGGTGGTCTTGCCGTGCGCGTCGATCCTGGTCAGGGCTATCGCGTCCATGCGCGTGCCTCCCCGCCCTGGAGCTCGTAGGTGTGGATCTCGACGTCGTCGCCGAAGGCGCCTGCGAGCGCGATCCCCTCGGACACGACCGCGACCCAGTCGTCCGTCTCGGCGACGAGGCACGGCTTCGTCGAGAACCGGTCGCGGGCGACGCCGAAGCCGTCGGCCGTGGAGACGAGGTAGGTGAACGAGCCGTCCAGGTCGTCGATCGACCTCGTCACCGCCTCGTCGAGCGTCAGGCCGTGCGCCAGCTGCTCGGCGAGGTAGACGGCGACGAACTCGGTGTCGTTCTCGGTCTGGAAGCTGTAGCCGCGCATCTCGTAGATGCGCCGGTTCTTGTGGTAGTTCGTGACGTGGCCGTTGTGGACGACCGTCACGTCCGGGAACGGTCGCGCCCAGAAGGGGTGGGAGTGGTTCACGTCCACCCGTGACTCGGTCGCCATCCGGACGTGGCCGACCCCGTGCGTGAAGGGAACGCCGCCGAGGCTCCACGTGTCGAAGATCGTCCGGGCGTCGGCCGTGTACTTGATCAGCTCGAGCTTGTGGCCCAGGGAGAAGACGCGTACGCCGGGGTTCGTGCGCTCGACCTCGTCGGCGAGCTGGCGGAGACCGCGCGGCGAGCCGTCCTCGGGGTCGAGGCCGATCCGGAAGTAGCCCTCGCGGAAGTCGGCCGAGGCGACCCGTCCGTGCCGGTCGATCGCCTCGAGGATCCCCTGCCGCGCGGCGGCGCCTCCGTCGTCGCCCGCCCAGATCGAAGCGACGAGCTCACCCTCGTGAGGAGCGCCGTAGAGGGAAAGTCCCGTCGAGTCCGGCCCGCGTCCGCGCATCGCCTGGAGCATGCCGACGAGGCCCTCCGCGACGGGAACGCCTTCGCGCTTGGCCAGGAATCCCGCGATGCCGCACACCTGCTCAGCCTCCTTCCTCGCGTGCCACTACGTCCAGATCGGTGCGTCCCAGAGCCGCTGCGTCCGCCCCAGCCCCGCCTCGGCGGCACGCCGGAAGACGCGCGTCGCCCAGGCGACGTCCTCGATTCCCATGCCCACCGGCGTCACGAGGATGCGCTCGTCCGGGCTCGTCCGTCCCGGATGGTCGCCGGTGAGGATGGCCCCGAGCGGCACGACGTCGTCGCGCTCGAGCACGCCTGCCCGCTCCGCGCGGCCGAGCGGCCGCGCCGCGTGGTGGGTCTCGTGCTCGACGTCGTCCGTGACGATCAGGTCGGCGGCGGTGATCGCCTCGAGCGTCGGGTCGTTTCCGGAGACGCAGAGGCAGAGCAGACCCGGCTCCCACCAGTCCTCCGCGAACCACGGCTCGCGCGCCATCGTCGCGACGACGAGGACGTCGCAGCCGCGGACCGCCGCCCGCAGGTCTCCGAACGGGACGATTCGCGGTCGCCCCGGCGACTGCTCTCCGACGAACCGCGTGACCTGGGCCTCGTCCGGGTCGTAGACGCGGATCTCCTCGATCCCGGGGAGCGCGCGCTCGAGCGCCATCAGCTGGGTCCGGGCTTGTACGCCGAGGCCCACCATCGCCAGCACCGAGGCGCCCGGCCGCGCCAGCTCGCGGGCGGCGAGCCCCGACACCGCGCCCGTGCGCATCGCTGAGACGACGGTGCCGTCCATGAGGGCGACCGGGAGCCCGGTCTCCGGGCTCGAGAGGAGGATGACGCCGATGCCGCGCGGCAGGCCTCGCCTCGGGTTCTCGGGGACGCTCGGGATCCACTTCATGCCGGCCATCCGGATCGAGCCCCCGACGAACGCCGGCATCGCCATGATCCGGCCCTCGGTCTCCTCCGTGGCCGGATCGTCCGACCAGTGCAGCGACGACTTCTGCGGGCAGATCGCCTCGCCGCGGTGGTAGAGCGAGAGGGTCTCGTCGATCGTCCGCAGGCAGTCGTCCATGTCGAGCCCCCCGGCTGCGACGACGTCCTCCTGCGAGAGGCAGAGGTAGTCGACCGGCGCCATCACGAGGGACGGTACGCGGCCGGGAAGGCGACCGGGACGGTCCGAGCGCTCACTCTCGGCCGCCTTGCGCTGTGCATAGTGCACAGCGCAATCAGGCAGCGGTGCCTTCGCTCTCGCGGAACCGGATCAGGCGCACGGCGAGCAGGAGGTCGAAGGCGACCTCGGGGTCGGTCGGATCGAGGCCGAGCACCTCGCCGATCTTCCTCAGCCGCTGCCGGAGGGTGTTGCGGTGGACGAAGAGCGCGGCGGCCGCCTGGCGTGCGTTCCCCCGGCGGTCGAGGTAGGTCTCGAGCGTGCGGAAGAGCTCCGAGCCGCGCGCGCGGTCGAGCTCGAGCAGCCGCCCCACGGCGAGCTCGAGCGGGTCGGGATCCCGCTCCTGCGAGATCGCCCACAGGTACCGCTGCGCGCCGAGGCCGAGGTAGCCGCGGACACGGCGCTCGGGCCCGGAGGAGCGCGCGATCGCGCACGCCATGCGGGCCTGGCGAAAGGCGAGCGCATAGTCGCCCGCTGCACCGCTCGAGTCGGAGAAGCCGGCGACGGCCCCGTCGGCAAGGGCACCTGCGATCGTCTCCTCGAGGAGTCTCGCCCAGCGCTCGCTCCGGACCGGAACGAGCGCGGCGAACGTGCGCCGCGTGTCGGCGAGCGCTCCGGGGAACACGTCCGCGAGCGCTCGGGCGAGCCCCGCCCACTGCGGCGGCGCTTCCCCGCCGGTCCCGGGCTCGGCGACGACCACGGCGTGGGGCTCGGCGAGGCGGACACCGAGCTCGCTCGCCGGAACACTCGTGTCGCCGGCCCGCAGCGCATCGAAGAGCTCGCGCACCCGTGAGCCCGCGTCGCCGGGGGCCCCGGCGGCGCTCTCCTCGAGCGCGATCGCGGCGTGGTTGGCGATCGTCGCGAGCAGCGCGAGGTTGTCCTCCCCGAGCAGGCGCTGCTCGAGCGCGTAGCAGCAGAGGAGCCCGGTCGGGCGGCCTTCGAAGGTGAGCGGCGCCGCGAACAGCGAGAGCGGCGGCGGCCGGAGCCCGAGCGAGCGCGAGAGCGGGTCGTCGCGGGAGAGCGAGAGGCTCCCGGCGCCGCCGCCGAGCA
>JBBILK010000221.1:0-5571 GCA_037444965.1 Actinomycetota bacterium
GCTCGTCTCGTGCTGGAAGTAGTCGTAGCCGATGAAGATCAGGCCCGACTCGATGCGGATCGTCTCGACCGCGGCGAGCCCGTACGGCCTCGCGCCCGCACCGGTGACGGCGGCCCAGAGCTGCTCGGCGCCGTCGGGGGCGCAGAAGAGCTCGTAGCCGAGCTCGCCGGAGTAGCCCGTGCGCGAGACCCAGCAGGGGACGCCCCCCACCTCGATCTGCTCGGTGAAGAAGCGGAAGTAGCGCAGGCTCGAGACGTCGGTGTCGGTCAGGCTCTGGAGCAGCTCCCGCGAGCGGGGCCCGTTGATGCCGAGCTGCGGGTGCTCGGCGGTCACCCCTGTGATCTCCACGTCGAGGCCGCTGACGACCGCCTGGAAGTGGTCGAGATCCGAGTCGAGCGCGGTGACGGCGATACAGCGGTCGTCGGCGAGCTTGAACACCGTCCCGTCGCCGACCATCTTGCCGTTCTCGTCGCAGAACGGCGCGTAGCGCACCTGGCCCGCTTCGAGCCCGAGCATGTCGTTCGTGAAGATGCGGTCGGCGGCCGCGAGCGCGTCGGGACCCTGGAAATCCCACTTGCGAAGCGGCGAGGCGTCCCACACGCCGACGTCGGTCCGGATCGCGTGGTGCTCCGCGATCGGGTCGCCGAACGTGTTGGGCCAGTACCAGCCCTCCCAGTCGACGAGCTCGCCGCCCGCCTCGCGCTGGGGTCGATCGAATGCGGTCTTCGTGATCTCGTTGCTCATAGCCGGGTGTTCTATCAGGCTCCGGCCGCGGCCGCCCGATGGCCGAGCGCCTCCGAGATCGCGGCCGCGTGCTCGCGCAGCGGGCCGACGGCCTCCTGCATCTCTCTCCGTCCGAAGCGGGCCGCGGGCCCCTGCAGGCCGAGGATCGCCACGAGCTCGTTCCGGCTGCCCAGGATCGGCGCGGCGACGGCGTTCAGATCCTCCTCCCGCTCGCACACGACCTCGGCGTACCCGCGCTCGCGGACGCGCTCGATCTCGGCCGCGAGCTCGGCCCGGTCGGTGATCGTGTGCGGGGTGTAGGCGCGCAGCGGCCCGTCGGGCAAGTCGCCACCGTGGGCGAGGTAGACCTTGCCGACTGCCGTCGCGTGGGCCACGCTCGGACGGCCCAGGCGGGCGACGTACTGCACGGCCGCGGGGCTCTGGGCGAAGTCGACCGTGAAGGCCTCGTGCTCGCCGGGTGCCGAGAGCGTCGCCGACTCGCCGGTCTCCTCGACGAGCGCGGCGAGATGGGGTCTCGCGATCTCGCGCAGATCGAGCCGGGAGAGGACGGCGTTCCCGAGCTGGAGCAGCCGCAGGCCCAAGCGGTAGCGCCCGCTGTCGGCGACGTGCTCGACGAGCCCTGCCTCGGCGAGCGTCGCGAGCAGCCGCGAGACCGTGCTCGGGTTGATCCCGGTGCGCCTCGCGATCTCGTTCGTGCCGAGGTCGGGCGCATCGCCCGACAGGGCGTCGAGCACGGCGACCGCCCGCTGGACGGCGGCGACGTGGCGGATGGCTGGCTGTCCGGTGCGAGGCATGGTACGGTTAGCACTGCAATTTTGACACGGCATTGCCGAGGAGGCAATTACCATGGCGACGCTTCCCACCTCCACCCGCTACCTCGTCATCGGGGCGGGCATCCACGGGCTCTCGACCGCGTACCACCTGGCGAAGGAGCTCGAGGCCCGCGGGCTCGGCGCCGGCTCGGACATCATCGTCGTCGACAAGCACAGCCCGGGGGCGGGCGCATCCGGGATCGCCTGTGGCGTCGTCCGCAACAACTACTACCAGCCCGCGATGTCCGAGCTGATGCAGGCGTGCGTCGAGGTCTGGGAGTCCGACCCGGCCGCCTATCGGTACAACGGGGTCGGCTACGTCGCGCTCGGCGCGGCCTGCCAGGAGGCGGACCTCGTCGAGACGTACGAGCGCCAGCAGCGGATCGGCTACCGGTCGGAGCTGATCGTCGGTGCCGCGGAGGTCGACGCCCACATGAAGGCCATGTTCCCGGACTGGCGCGCGAAGGGCGTCACCGTCTGCCTGCACGAGCACCAGGGCGGCTTCGCCTACAACGTCGACTCGATCATGGGGCTCGCCTCGAAGTGCGAGCAGAGCTGGGTGCGGATCCTCTCCGGCGTCGAGGTGAAGGCGTTCGAGTCGAACGCCGACGGCTCGATCCGGGCCGCGGTCACGAGCGAGGGGACGATCGAGGTCGGCGAGCAGGTCGTGATCGCCCCGGGCCCCTGGGCGAAGCACTTCTGGCAGATGCTCGAGCTGCCGATGGCGATCGACGTCCACACCCCCACCGGCGATGTCGTCCGGGATCAGCCCATGTGGACGTACTGGAACCTCCAGGAGGGCGAGATCAAGGTCGACCCGAAGCTCTTCTCCCTCCCCGACGGGTCGATGCCGCCCGTGATCCACCTCGACTCCGACGCGCCGCTCACGACCGACGAGGGCGAGCTCGTGACCGACGAGCTCTGGGGCATCTACTTCAAGCAGGACCGCCACGGCGTCCAGGGCGGCGCCTCGCCGGTCAAGGTCGGCCCCGAGGCCCAGGTCGACCCCTATCCGCAGACGACCGACGTCGACCCCGGCTTCCCCGACATGTGGTGCGCCGCGCTCTCGCATGCGATGAGGCGGTTCGAGGGCTGCCGGCCGCTCTACAAGGTCGCTCGCTCCGGCGGCATGGGCGCCTTCACCGCCGACAACTTCCCGGTCTTCGACTACATCAAGCCGAACGTCTACGGCATCTTCGACTCGAATCACGGGTACAAGATGATCGGTGTCGGCCGCGAGGTCGCGAAGGTGATCTGCGGTGACCACTCGAGCCTCCTCTACCCGTTCCGGTTCGAGCGCTTCGAGACGGGCGACCTCCACCCGGTCTCGAACTCGCCCTATCCCTGGAGCTGACGAAGCGTCTCGGGCTCGGTGAGCCCGAGCCGGCGGGCGAGCCAGGGCTTCGTCGTCGACTGCAGGAGCAGCGTCACGACGATCGCGAGCGCGACCGAGGTGACGAGCTGGTCTCCGTTCGCCACGCCCTCGGAGACGAGGAGGCTCGCGACCGCCGCGGGCACGACCCCGGTCTCGCGCGTCCACGCGACGAAGGCGATCTCGTTCCGGGTCCAGCCGCCCCGCCGGTCGGGCAGGAGCGACGAGACCACCGTCAGGGGGCGCGCGACGAAGAGGAGCACGGCGAGCGTGGCGAGCGCGGGGAGCGCGTAGTCGCCGAACGTGTCGAACGGGAGGTTCGCCCCCAGCGTGACGAAGACGAAGATGACGACGACGTCCGCGGCGAGCGCCGCGAAGTACTCGAGCTGGAGCTCGCGCTCCGTGTGCATGCCCAGCCGCAGCCGCTCCATGTTGCCGACGATCAGCCCGGCGAGGAAGGCTCCGAGGTACCCGCTGCCGCCCGCCGAGTCGATCGTGAAGTAGCTCGCCGAGACGATCAACAGCGCGGCAACGGCCGGCGTCTCGCGCAGCACGCCGATCCGGTGCGTCGACACGACGACCGCGAGCGCGAGCCCGAAGACCACGCCCAGGGCCGTCGAGATGCCGAGGTCCTTGACGAACTCGACGAGCGGCTCGGCGAACGAGCCCTCGCCCTCGAGCACGAACGCGGCCACCGCGAGCGAGAGCACGGCTGCCGTGACGTCGTTGAACGCGGACTCGGCGATCACGGTCTGGACGACCTTCGGTCGAACCCGCATCCGCTCGAGCAGCGGGATCAGGATCGCCGGGTCGGTGGCCGCGAGCACAGCCCCGATCAGGAGGCCGTTCTCGAACGGGATCCCGAACGCGGCCGCGGCGGCCGCTCCCGTGACGACGGCTGTCAGGATCACCCCGGGGACGGCGAGGAGCCCGAGCCCGACCGCGACCCGCTCGAGGATGCGAACCGAGAGGCCGAGCCCGCCGTGGAAGAGGATCATCGAGACACCGAGCGTGAGCAGGAGCTGGATTCCCGACGCGTCGAGCGGGAGCTCGAGCACGTCGGCCACGTGCGGCCCGAGGATCGCGCCGGCGGCGACGAGCAGGATCATCCGCGGCAGCCGCAGCGCGCTCGCGAGCAACTCGGAGACGAGCCCCGCGGCGAGCATGATCGCGAGGCTCTCGATGATCTCGCGGGCTGTCACGGGGCGGATTCTCGCCGAGGCACCGAACGGAGGCGGGCGGAGCAGGAGGACAGCAGGGCTTGCATTACTGCCCGAGTTCGCGCACTATCACGGTGCCGTGCTGATCCTGCTCTTCCTGAGGGACGCGCCGGGGGCGACCCCGATTCTGCTCCTCACGCTCGCTGTCGCGCTGTGGCTCACCGTGATCGAGTTGCGTGAGCTGCGACCGCACTGGAGGTGGTGGGCCTGGTGGCTCTCGCTCGTCTTCCTGACCCACTTCATCGGCTACCTCGCCCTGAGGGTTTACGCTGCCTACCGTCGGCGACAGCGCGCGCGCGTTTAGGGACCGCCCGCTCGGGAGGGCCGTCATCTTCGCCGCGGTGATCGTCGCTGCGCTTCTGGTCGCACGCAGCTGCGGGAGCACGGAGACGAAGGTGAGCCAGGAGCAGGCGATCACCATCGCCAAGCAGCAGGTCGATTTCGAGCCAAACGACGTGCGGGTCCGGTTCCAGAAGCGTGGCTTAAACTCGGAGCCCTTCTGGCTCGTCGGGCTTGGGATCAAACGTGCGGATGGAACCTACGAGCGAGCCGTGAACGTTCTGGTCGATGCCGACACCGGAGAAGTCGCCGAGATCCGGCCGGTGAGCTCGCAGCCTGGCACGTAGCGCTCGCTCGTGCTTTGGCGATCGATATGTAGATCGTGAACACTTAAACCTCTCAAACGGTGGACTGTCTCCACCTTGGAGCCGTCCGGCGCGGGTCGTAGCCTTCCCCCATCGTGGTGTTAGCACCGCTACTTGCCGTGGGTCGGAGGGGGAGGTTCTAGATGGCGACGCTCGCGTCCCTGGTCGCGCAAACCGTCGAGGAGTTGCAGAGCCAGATCAGCCTCGACTCCGCGATCCTCGCGGAGACGTTCTACTTCTGGACCGTCGTCATCATGTGGCTGATCCACGTCGGCTTCATGGCGTACGAGGCCGGGGCGGCGCGCCGCAAGAACATCATGTCGACGGCGATGAAGAACATCCTCACGATCGCCGTCGTGACGCCGACCTTCTACTACTTCGGCTGGTACATCTACGGCTGCTTCCAGCCCGGAGGGCCCGCTGCCGGCAACGCGGGAGCCGGCGGCTTCTGCGGCCTGACGGCACCGTGGTCGGACGTGATGGGTCCGAACCTCAACGACCACATCTACGCTGTCTTCTTCCTCGCCTTCCTGCTCTTCTCCTGGACGACCGGCTCGATCATGTCGGGCGCGGTCATCGAGCGCATCCGCCTCTCGGCCTACCTCATGCTCACGGTCCTGCTCGGCTCCGCTGTCTGGATCATGGATGCGGCCTGGGGCTGGAGCGGTGGCGGCTGGCTGGTCACGCAATTCGGCTACCACGACTCGATCGCGTCCCTCGTCGTCCACGGGGTGGCGGGCGCCTTCGCTCTCGGCGTGCTCCTCAACCTCGGGCCTCGG
>JBBILK010000222.1:0-5542 GCA_037444965.1 Actinomycetota bacterium
CCTTGTAGGTCGAGCCGTCGCCCCAGATCTCGATCCCGTGCTCGTGCATCGCCCGGACGAGCAGCGTCCCGGTGACGGCGCGCCCGAGCGGCGTCGTGTTGAAGTAGCGCTTGCCGGCGGTCTGGATGTGGAAGGCGCCGCACTGGAGCGCGGCGAGGCCCTCGCGCGCGAGCGCGCCCTTGCAGTCGAGGAGCCAGGCCCCCTCGGCGCCGTACTGCAGGGCCTTCGCCGGAAGGGCGGAGACGTCCGGCTCGTCGTACTGCCCGAGGTCGGCGGTGAACGCGTAGGGGATCGCGCCCTTCTCACGCATCCAGGCGAGCGCGCAGCAGGTGTCGAGCCCGCCGGAGAACGCGAAGCCGATGCGCTCGCCGACCGGTAACGAGCTGAGGATGACGTGCCCGTTGGCGCTCACTGGACCGTCTGGAGGTGGTGCTGGAGCTGCTCGCCGAGCTCGGCGCCGGAGACGCCCTCCCGCGCGACGACGAGGATCGTGTTCTCGCCGGCCACCGTCCCGATCACGTCGGGAGCGCCGGACTCGTCGATCGCGTCGGCGAGCGGAGTCGCGTAGCCGCGCGGCGTCAGGATGACGAGGAGGTTGCCGCTCGCTTCGAAGCGCAGCGCCCAGCGGCGCAGCGCGAGCACGAGCTCCCGCTGGCGGTCGCCGTTTCGGGAACCGGGCGGTGCGTAGATCAGCCGCCCCTCGGGATCGCGGACCTTGACGAGGCCGAGCTCCGTCACGTCACGCGAGACGGTCGTCTGGACGACGTCGAAGCCGGCGTCGTGGAGCGCCTCGGCGAGCTCGGCCTGGGTCGAGATCGGCCGCTCGCGGACGAGGCGCAGGATCGCCCCCTGACGCTCTCGCCTGGCCTGGGTCACGCCTGCAGCACCCCCGACAGGATCTGGAGGGCGAGCTCGACGTCGTCCTCGCCGATCACGAGCGGCGGCGTCAGGCGCAGGACGCGCTCGCCGGCCGAGCCGACGACGAGGCCGCGCTCGAGGCAGGCGGCGACGACCGGCCCGGCCGGCCGGTCGAGCTCGCAGCCGAGCAGGAGACCGAGCCCGCGCACCTCGCTCACGGCCGGCAGCCGGGCGAGCCCTTCCGAGAGGAGGGCCCCCATCGCCCGCACGTGCTCGAGCAGCTCGTCCGTGAGCGCGTCGACGACCGCGCAGCCGGCGGCGCAGACGACGGGGCCGCCCCCGAACGTCGAGGCGTGGTCGCCGGGGGAGAACGCACCCGCCGCCTCGTCCGCGACGAGCAGACACCCGATCGGAAGCCCGTTCGCGAGCCCCTTCGCGAGCGAGACGAGATCGGGCCGGAGGCCGAGCTGCTCGTGGGCGAAGAACGTCCCCGTGCGGCCGAGACCGCACTGCACCTCGTCGAAGAAGAGCAGAGCGCCGTTCGCGGCCGCGAGGTCGGCCGCCGCCTGCAGGAAGGCAGGCGTGGCGGGGTTGATGCCACCCTCGCCCTGGATCGGCTCGACGAGCACGCAGCCGACGTTCCCGTCTGCCGCCGCGGCCGCGAGCGACTCGGCGTCGTTCAGCCGCGCGAAGCGGACGTCGGGAACGAGCGGGCCGAAGCCCGACCACTTCGCAGGCTGGCCCGTCACGGAGAGGGCGCCGAACGTGCGGCCGTGGAACGAGCCCTCGAGCGCTACGATCCCCGGCTTGCCGCTCGCCTTGCGCGCGTACTTGAGCCCCGCTTCGATCGCTTCGGCTCCCGAGTTGCAGAAGAACGCCTGGGCGCCGCCGAAGCGATCCGAGAGCCGGCCAGCGAGCTCCGCCATCGGTCGCGTCCAGAACAGGTTCGAGACGTGCCACAGCCGGTCGAGCTGCGCGTGGGCGGCGGCCGTCACCTCCGGGTGGCAGTGGCCGAGGCCGACGACGGCGATCCCGGCCAGGAAGTCGAGGTAGCGGCGGCCCCGGCCGTCGACGAGCCAGACGCCCTCACCGCGCTCGAAGGTAACGTCCTGCCGTGCATAGCACGGCAGGATAGGAGCCGCCTGCGGCGCAACCGCCTGGCTCACGCGACCACCGCCGTGTCGCCGATCTCCGCCCGCATGCCGAGCCTCGCGGCGCGCACGGCGGCCTCCAGCTTGGGCACGATCCCTCCCTGGAACGTGCCCTCGCTGAGGAGTTGGTCGGCCTCGTCGGCGCTGATCGAGGGGACGACGTCCCCGGCGACCAGCACTCCCGGCACATCTGTCACGAAGAGGATCCGCTCCGCCCCGAGGCCGGCGGCGAGGGCTACCGCCGCCTCGTCGGCGTTGACGTTCAGCGGCCCCTTCGCCAGGGGAGCGACGACCGGGATCCGACCCTCCCGAAGCGCGCTCACGACGAGCGCGGGGCGACTCGGCTGAGGGTCTCCGACGAGGCCGAGCTTGGAAACCTGGGTTGCTTCGAGACCGATCTCGTCGCCCATGAGACCGACCGCGCGCGGGCCGATCGCCGCGCAAAGGCTCGCGTTCACCTCGGCGAGCGACTCGCGTACGACCTCGAGCGCCTCGGGCGACGTGTAGCGGCGGCCGTTCACGAACCGCACCTCGAGACCGCGCCGCTCCATCTCGGCCGAGATCTGCGGGCCGGCGCCGTGCACGACGGCGAGCTCGTGGCCTTCGGCCACGAGATCGTTGACGACCCGAGCAGCCTCGGCGGCGACGGCGCCCCCGACCTTCAGCACGAGGAGGCTCACGTGGTGTACTCCGCGTTGATCCGGACGTAGTCGTAGCTCAGGTCCGAGGCGAGGTAGGCCGCCTTCCCGGCGCCGAGGCCGAGGTCGAGCTCGATCGTGCAGGCGGCTCCCGAGAGGTCGGGCTCGCCGGGCACGGGCATACCGCCGGCGTAGACCGTCGTTCCGTTGAACGCGAGCGAGACCCGGTCCGGGTCGAGCTGCGCGAAGCCGCCGTTCGAGGTCGCGGAGCCGGCGGCGGCGAGCACCCGGCCCCAGTTCGGGTCGCGGCCGAACGCGGCCGTCTTCACGAGCGGCGAGGTCGCGATCCGCCGCGCGATCGCGGTCGCGTCGGCTTCGCTCGCGGCTCCGGTCACGGCCACCTCGAGCAGAACCGTGGCTCCCTCGCCGTCGTTGACGATCTGCCGGGCGAGGTCGCGGCAGACCCCGCGCAGGGCCTCGGCGAACGAGGCGTCCCGCTCCGCGCTGCGCCGGCAGCCCGAGGCGCCGTTCGCGAGCAAGACGACCGCGTCGTTCGTAGAGCACTCGCCGTCGACGGAGATCCGGTTGAAGCTCTCGCTCACCGCGGGGCGGAGGAACTCGATCGCCTCGCCCGGCTCGAGCGGGTAGTCGGTCGTCACGACGGCGAGCATCGTGGCGAGCACGGGATGGATCATCCCCGCTCCTTTGGCCATCCCGCCGACCGAGAAGCCGTCCCGCGAGACCGCGGCCTCCTTCGGGGAGGTGTCGGTGGTCATGATCGCCTCCGCGGCCAGGTGCCCGCCGTCGGGCGCGAGCCCGGGAACCGCCTCGCGCAGGCCGGAGAGGAGCTTGTCGAGCGGGATGCGGACGCCGATCACGCCGGTCGAGAGGACGAGCACCTGCTCGGCCGCGAGCCGGAGCAGCCGCGCTGCCTCGGCCGCGGTCGCGATCGCGTCGAGCTCGCCGCGGCGGCCGGTGGCGGCGTTCGCCGAGCCGGAGTTGACGACGACCGCCTGCGGCTCCGCCTCGACGAGGTGGTGGCGGGAGACGACGACCGGCGCCGCCTGCACCCGGTTCGCGGTGAACATCGCCGCCCCGGTTGCCGGAACCGCCGAGCGGACGACGGCGAGGTCTCGCTGGGTGCGGCGCAGGCCGGCGTGGATGCCGGTCGCGAGAAAGCCCTGCGCGGCCGTCACGCTCACACGAGGACTCCGGAGAGGCGCAGCCCGGCGGTCTCCGGGAGGCCGAGCGCGAGGTTCGCGTTCTGCACCGCCTGGCCGGCGGCGCCCTTGCCGAGGTTGTCGATCGCGCAGATCACGACGACGTGATTCGTCGCCCGGTCGCCGAACACCGCGAGCTCGGCCGCGTCCGTTCCCTGGACGCGCGAGAGCTCGGGGGTGACGCCCTCCGCGAGCACGGCGACGGCCGGCGACGTGGCGTAGGTCGCCTCGAGCCGCTCGCGGAGCGCGTCCGCGCCGGCGCCGCGGACGTAGCAGGTGGCGACGAGACCGCGGCGGATCGGCAACAGGTGCGGGACGAAGCAGACCGGGAAGCCGAGCGCCCGGGCGATCTCGGGCTCGTGCTGGTGGCGCCCGACCTTGTACGCGGAGAGGTTCTCGAGCACGAAGCTCGCGTGCGAGCTCGGCTTCAGCGCCCTGCCCGCTCCGGACACGCCCGACTTCGCGTCGACGACGACGCTCTCGGGCTCGACGAGGTCGGCCAGCGGCTTCAGAGCCAGGATCGCGGCGGTCGCGTAGCAGCCCGGGTTCGCGATCAGCCGGCCGGTGGGAGGCTCGAGCTCGGGAACGGCGTAGCACCAGGCGCCGAGCTCCGCTGCGCGGGGATGGGCGAACCCGTACCAGGCGTCGTACAGCGCCCCGTCCCTGAGCCTGTGCGCGCCGGACAGGTCGACGACGACGCCGGACGGAGGGGGCTCGAGCTCGGCCGCGCGCTCGTGGTCGAGGCAGAGGAAGACGACATCCGCTCCGCTCGCGAGCGCCTCGGCGTTGGGGACGAAGGAGGGCGCGCTGCGAGCCCCGTTCCGTGCGAGACGTGGGTCGAGCGCGCTCGCCGGCTGCCCGGCGAGCGAGTCCGAGCCGAGCGCGACGAGCTCGAGCTCGGGGTGCGCGAGCACGCGGTCGAGCGTCTCCTGGCCGGAGTAGCCGGAAGCACCGAGCAGGGCGGTCGTAGGCATACCTGCGTATTATGCATATTTCTCAGCTAGTATGCAACGGATGCGAACCGCTCACCTCGTCCTCGAGGACGGCCGGGCCTTCTCCGGCCGCGCCGTCGGCGCCCCTGGCGTCTCGTCCGGCGAGATCTGCTTCACGACCGCGATGGCGGGCTACGAGGAGGCGGTCACCGACCCGAGCTACTCGGCGCAAGTGCTCACCTTCAGCTACCCGTTGATCGGCAACTACGGCGTCGACGAGCGGCGCATGGAATCGGGCCGGGTCTGGACCGAGGGCGTCGTCTCGCGGCGGATGCGGCCGGCGTTCGCCGGGTGGCTGGCGGGGAAGGGCGTGGTCGCGCTCGAGGAGGTCGACACGCGGGCCGTCGTTCGCCACGTCCGCTCGGAGGGAGCGATGCGCTGCGCGCTCGGGGAGGCGGAGCCGGACGAGCTCCTGGCGCGAGCCCTCGCCGAGCCGCACATCGACTACGAGCGGGCGCTCGCGGAGCCCGAGCTCGCACACCCGCCGCTCGCCCTGCTCGCTGGGACGAAGGAGCCGTACACGCAGGGCGCCGGCCCGCGGGTTGCGGTGATCGACTTCGGCTGCAAGCGGTCGATCGTCCGCAACCTCGTCGAGCGGGGCCTCGAGGCCTTCGTCTGCCCCCCGGCCTGGGACGCGGACGCGATCCTCGAGCTGAAGCCGCGCGCCGTGCTCGTCGGCAACG
>JBBILK010000223.1:0-624 GCA_037444965.1 Actinomycetota bacterium
TGCAGACATTGTCGGCTGTTCTACAGCCCTGCAGGATCTGGATCGGGTGACGTACCAGGCGAGGTTCTCGGCTAGGAGCACGGCTGCTCCGCTCGACGCCAGGCGTCGTTGACGAGAATGTCGCTGCCCGCCACGAAGCGCCCCGGAAGGCCGCGCTCATCGAGCCACGACGGTCCCCGCTCGTCGAGGAGAAAGGCCGCCTTTGCAGCCACGTCCGCCGCCAGGCAGCTCCCGGCGGCCACGGTGACCTCCGTCCAGCGCGAGCGCGACGGGCGGCCCGTCGCCGGGTCGATCAGGTGGTGCTGCAACCCGTCGCCGCGAAGCCAGCGACGGCGGGTCGTTCCGCTCGTCGCCATCCCACCGGCGAGCAACCAGATCGCGCCGCCGGCCGGGAGCGCGACGAGCGTCTCGCCGCGGGTCGCGATGTCGCCTCCGGCCGCGACGAAGCCGTCGCCGCCGATCAGGGCGAGCGCGTCGTCGACCGCGAGGGCCTTGACGACCCCGTTCAGGTCGAGGACGACTCCTCGTGGCCGGCTCAGCACGCGCCCGCTCAGACGCAGCTCCTGCCAGCGGCCCGGGCGGGAGGGCCGGGACGGTCGGTTGTCCGGCAGGAGCAGGCGGTGA
>JBBILK010000223.1:661-5539 GCA_037444965.1 Actinomycetota bacterium
GGCCGCGGCGATCGCGCCTCCGAGGGTCGGATCGACCAGCCCGCCGGTTGCGCGCGCGGCGCGCAGGGCCGTCTCGAGGGCTGACGCGAACGGTGCCGAGATCACAATCGTCGTCGACTCGCTGCGGTTGACGGAGCTGAGCTCACTCGTCTCAAGAAACCGGCTGAAGATCGCCTCCCGCTCCTCGAAGAGCGCTCGGATCGCGCCGAGCTCGGCAGGCTCGGCACCCTCGACGACGACCTCGGTGCCCATCGCTCGAAACGAGCGGCACGCAGATCGCGTGGCGCTCACGAGACGCCTGTTCTCACGCCGGGCGCAGAAGGAGCGAAGCCGTTCCCCGCCGGCGCGATCGCCCCGTCGCCGAAGAAGTCGGGCGCCGCAGCGTCATCCTCCTCCACGGCCGGCCCGGACGGCGTCGACACCGTCCCAACGTGGGCGTCTCTGGCGGCGACGAGCGCGGCCGCGAAGCTTGCGGCCGCGGCGAGCGCGAGCACCCACTTCGTCCTGGTGACGCGCCGCCAGACGGGCGCGTGCCTGAACCTACGCTGCGGTGCCGAATTCATCCGACTCCGTGTGCCACGGCCGGTGGCCGCCCGGGCCGGGGAGCGTCCCGTTGACCAGGTCGTCGATCCGCTCCTCGAGGTTGGCAAGGAGCTCCTTCGCCTGCTCTTGCGTGAGCTTGCCGTCGGCGACCGCCGCGTCGAGCTCGTCCTTCGCCGCGTCGAGCATCGCCTGCTTCAGGCCGTCCACCGACTTGCCCTCCGCGGTCGCGACCTCGGCGAGCGTCTTGCCGCTCTCGAGCCGCTCCCGGAGCTCCGCCTCGGTCAGCCCGAGGTAGGACGCTGCCGCGTCGAGCCCGCCGAAGTGGAGACCGTGGTGGCCGCCGAAGCCGGGACCGTGGTGACCGAACAGGGGCCCGCCGACGAGCGGGACGTCGCCTGCCTGGAGCCGCTCCTCGAGCGCGTCGGCCTGCTCCCGGGTCAGCTCCCCGGCCGCGACCGCCGCTTCGATCCTCGCTGCGTACGCCTGCTCGAGCGCCTCGCTCAGCTCGCTCGGCTCGACGCCAAGCCGCTTCGCCGCGTCGTCGATGATCGCCTGCTCGTCGGCGTCGGAGCCGAGCTGGGTGGCTGCGATCGCGCCGCCACCGCCGGCGAGCGCGGCGAGCACGACCGCCCCCGCGATCACCCGCTTTCTCAACCTGGGATCCATCATTGCGCTGCCTCCTTGTCGATCGGTGTCACGCCGTCCATGGGAGCAGGCGAAGTTCAGACGCAGGTAAGAGGCGGTTCGGAGCTCGTGCAGAGGCCGGTGGCGGCGCTCCGTCTTACCGACTTCTGAACCGGGCCTGCGATCATCTGCACGTGATGCGACTCCTGATCGTCGAAGACGAGGCCGCCGTGCGGCAGGCGCTCGTGCGAGCGCTCGAGGGCGAGGGCTACGAGCTCGCGCTCGCCGAGGACGGCGCGCAGGCGCTCGCCATGATCGCGCACTCTCCTCCCGACGCCGTCGTCCTCGACGTGATGCTGCCCGGCGTCGACGGGATCGAGGTGGCCCGGCGGGTGCGCGCGCGGCGTGACGCGGTGCCGATCCTCATGCTGACCGCCCGCGGCGCCGTCGGCGACCGGGTCGCCGGCCTCGACGCCGGCGCCGACGACTACCTCGTCAAGCCGTTCGCGCTCGACGAGCTGCTCGCGCGGCTGCGAGCCCTCTTGCGACGGACGGCCGGCGGCGGCGACCGGCTCGAAGTCGGCGACCTCGTCCTCGAGGTCGGAACCCGGGAGGTCCGCAGGGGCGACCGGCAGATCGAGCTCACCGTGACCGAGTTCAACCTGCTCGAGCTGTTCATGCGCAATCCGCGCCAGGTGCTGCGCCGCTCGCTGATCTACGACCGGGTCTGGGGCTACGACTTCGGCCCCGACTCGCACGCGCTCGACGTCTACGTCGGCTACCTGCGCCGGAAGCTCGAGGCGAACGGGGAGCCGCGGCTGATCCACACCGTGCGCGGGATCGGCTACGCGCTGAGGGAGCCGTGAGCTTCCGCCTCCGTCAGACCTTCGCCACGGCGCTCGCCGTCGCGATCGCCGTCGCCGTCGCGTCGGCGATCGTCTACGTGCTCGTGCGGGACCAGCTGCGCGGCCAGGTCGAGGAGGCGCTCCGGGACCGCGCCGCCTTCGTCATGCACGAGCCGCTCGGGATCGAGACCGATCCGCAGGGCAACCTGCTGCTCCGGGTACCCCACCGGGGACCCGGGCTCGAGCCCGGCGACGTCTTCGTCCAGGCCGTCTCCGAGGACGGCACGATCGCGAGCCCCGACGCCGACCAGGTGGCCTTCCCGGTCTCCGAGGCCACGCTCGAGGCGGCCCGCGGCGAGCGCGACGAGTTCTTCTCCGACGCGACGATCGCCGGATCGCACGTCCGCATGCTGACCGTGCCGCTCGGCCAGGGCTACGCGCTCCAGCTCGTCCGCCCGCTCGCCGAGGTCGACCAGCTGCTCGACCGGATCGGCCTCACGATGATCTTCGTCGCGCTCGGGGGGATGGGCGTGGCGGCGGTCCTCGGCGCGGTCGTCGCACGCTCCGCGCTCCGCCCGGTCCGGCGCCTCACCCGCGAGGCCGAGGTGGTCACCGAGACACAGGATCTCGGACACCGCATCGACGTGCACGGGAGCGACGAGCTCGCACGCTTGGGGACGGCCTTCAACACCATGCTCGCGGCGCTCGAGGAGTCGCAGCGCGCGCAGCGGCAGCTCGTCGCCGACGCCTCCCACGAGCTGCGTACGCCGCTCACCAGCCTCCGCACGAACATCGAGGTGCTCGCGCGCCGCCGCGACCTGCCGGACGAGAAGCGGGAAGCGCTCCTCCGGGACCTGACCGGGCAGCTCGAGGAGATGAGCATCCTCGTCGCGAACCTCGTCGAGCTCGCGAGCGAGCACCCGCCGGAGCTCGAGACCACCGAGACGCAGCTCGACGTGCTCGCGCAGGAAGAGGTCGGCCGGGCGCAGCGACTTGCTCCCCAGCTCAGGTTCACCGCCGAGCTGCACGAGTGCGTCGTCCTCGGCGTCCCGAGCAGGCTCGAGCGGGCGATCGCGAACCTGCTCGACAACGCCGTCAAGTGGAGCCCGCCCGGCGGCGAGATCGCCGTGCGCGTCGCGGGGGGCGAGGTCACGGTCCGCGACCACGGCCCCGGGATCGACGACGCCGACCTGCCGTTCGTGTTCGACCGCTTCTACCGCTCGGCGTCGGCACGCTCGATGCCCGGCTCCGGCCTCGGGCTCGCGATCGTCCGCCAAGTCGCCGAGGAGCACGGCGGTACGGTGACGATCGAGCGTCCCGAGGGAGGAGGAACGCTCGTGCGCCTGACGCTCCCCGAGCTCGAGCGAGCAGAGCCTCACGCGGAGAGGGCGGTCGCTCGCCCGCCCTCCCGCGCCTGGTGACGGTCACCTCAGCCGGCGCCGCCGCCTCCGCCGCTGCCACCCTCCGCCTCGTCGCTGCCGCGAACGCGGTCGACCGCGTCTTCGACCAGGTCCTTCCCCTTCCCCGCGAGCTCGCCCGCCTCCTCGACGACGCGACCGCCTACCTCGGCGGTCTTCGAGGCAACGTCGCCCGCAACGTCGACGGCCTTGCCCGCGACGTCGCCGGCGACGTCCATGCCCTTCTCCGCAACGTCGCCCGCCTTCTCGGCGACACCACCCGCAACCTGCCTTCCGCGCCCGAGCAGCTTGTCCAGGAACCCCATCCGTGGTCCTCCTCTTGGTAGCAGGAAGCGAAAGTATCGAGGAAGACGTGCCGGGGCGCCAGCGGCGGTCTCGCTCAGGCGACCAGGAGCTCGCCGCCGTCGGCGACGAATGCGTGCCCGGTCACGTAGGCGGCATCCTCGGAAAGGAGGAAGCAGGCGAGCTTCGCGATCTCCTCGGCAGTGGAGATCCGCCCGAGCGGCACGAGCTCCGGCATCGCCTCGAGGAACCGCTCCTTCCCGCCGAAGTTCGCCCACGCCGGCTCGTTGAACGGGGTGTCGACCCAGCCGGGGCAGAGGGCGTTGACGCGGATGCGCTCGGGCGCGTAGTCCCGGGCGACCTGCCGGGCGAGCGCGAGCGCCGCGGCCTTCGTCGTCGCGTAGGGAAGCACGCGCGCTTCCGAGAGCAGCGCCGAGTTCGAGGCCGTGATCAGGATCGCGCCGCCCCCTGCGGCCCGGAGCTGCGGGATCGCGGCGCCGCAGAGCACGGCGTGGGCGCGCACGTTGATCGCCCACGACCGGTCGAGCTCCTCGACCGTCACCTCCTCGGCGGTGCCGGTGATCTGGACGCCGACGTTCGACCAGGCGGCGTCGAGGCCGCCGAGCGCAGCCGCCGCGTCGACGACGAACCCGCGCACCGCCTCGGCGTCGGCCGCGTCGAGGACGAGCGCGTGCGCGTCGGTGCCCCTCGACCTGAGGCCGGCGGCCAGTGCCTCGACGCCGTCCCGGTCGATGTCTCCGAGCGCCAGCCGGTAGCCCTGCTCCGCCAGGGCGCGGGCGCCGGCGTTCCCGATCCCGGTCGCGCAGCCGAGGACGAGCGCGCGCCTCACGGGAACGCGTACCCGAGGAACGCGTCGAAGAGCCCCGCCCGGAAGGCGAGCGAATCCTCGTCGCTCGCGCCGCGGCGGATCTCCTCGGCGAGCGCGTCCTCGTCGAGACCGTAGGACGCCGCCACGCCCGGATGGTTGGCCGCCCAGAGCTCGAAGGTCGCGAGGTCGACCTCGGGGTGGAACTGGACGCCCCAGGCGCTCGCGAAGCGGAAGGCCTGGCAGGGGTACTGCGCGCTCGAGGCGAGGTGAGTGGCGCCGGCCGGCACCGCGAAGCCGTCGAGGTGCCACTGGTAGACGGTGACCGGCTCGCGGAGAT
>JBBILK010000224.1:0-5517 GCA_037444965.1 Actinomycetota bacterium
CGACACGTACAAGACGATGGCGGTCTGCTTCGCGATCGACGAGTCGGCCGCGAAGGGCGGTCAGCCGGTGAAGGTGAACCTGGACTGAATCGACGCAGCCCTTCGCCTTCACGCCACCTCGCACCAGCCGGCGACGGCGAGGGCGAGCACCTTCGTGGCGGTGACGAGGTCGTCGATCCCGAGCCGCTCCGCCGACCCGTGGGCGTGCGCCGCGTCGCCCGGGCCGTAGAGCAGCCCCGGGATGCCGGCCTCGGCGAGCCAGGCCAGATCCGAGACGGCCTCGAAGCCGCGCCAGCGCGGCTCGCCGATGACGGCCCGGTACGCGTCGCCGACAGCGCGCGCCAGGGGGTGGTCGAGTGAGATCTCCGAGGGTGGAAAGGAGACGCCCGCGACGCCCCACGTGATCTCCGGAGGGTGGTCGCGAAGCCAGGGATCGGTCGCGGCCACCGCGGCGACGTACTCCTCGAACTCACGCTTCACCTCGTCCGCGTTCTCGTCCGGCAGGTACTTGAGCGAGAGCCCGAGCGTGCACTCCTCCGCCATGTTCGAGAAGGCGAGCGAGCCGCCGGAGATCAGGCCCGGGTTGATGGTCGTGATCCCAGGCGGCAGCAGCGGATGCACCTTCGTGTTGCCCCAGTACCGCTCGAGCTCCTGGATCGCCGCGAGGAGCTTCGCCGCCTTCTCGATCGCGTTCACAGCGGCGCCCCGACCGCCCGCGTGGACGGAGCGGTAGCGGAGGGCGCTGTGGCCGCCGACGCCCTTCACCGTCACGCGAAGCCACTCGAGGCCACCCTCGACGGGCATGATCGACCCTGCGGTCGGCTCGAGGACGATCGCCGCGTCGGCGGTGTGGCCTCGCTCGAGCGCGGCCCGCGTACCCGGGCCACCCGTCTCCTCGTCGACGACCGCCTGGAAGACGACGTCCCCGCGAAGGCGAGCGCCGAGATCGCGAAGCGCCCACAGAGCGCCGATTCCGGCGGCGAGGCCGCCTTTCATGTCGCAGCTCCCTCGGCCCCAGACGGCGCCGTCGGCGACCTCGCCCGCCCACGGATCGCGGGGCCACTCGGCCGGGTCGCCGGCCGGCACCACGTCGACGTGGCCGTTCAGGATGACGGAGCGCCCGCCGCCCGCGCCGGCGAGGCGGCCGACGACGTCCTCGCGGCCGGGCAGCGCCTCGAAGCGGTCGACCTCCATGCCGAGCTCCTCGAGACGCGCGGCGACGCGGTCCTGGCACTCGGCTTCCCCCCGGCGCCCGGCCTCCGCCCGCCCGGGGTCGGCGTGGAGCTTCGGGTTCTCGGAGCGGCAGGCGACGAGCTCTCGCACGACCGTGACGAGATCGTCCCGTCGTGCCTCGACCGCCCGCCCGACCTCGGCGGCGAGCTGCATCAGAAGAACGTGTGCACCGCGCCGATGACCGTGTACTCGTCGTCGACGACCGGGATCAGGCGCCACTTGTCGAACGCGGTGCACGGGTGGGAGATGCCGCAGCCGACGAGGTCGCCAACCGCGAGCGGGTCGTCCTGCGGGAGGCGCAGGTAGGCGTGCTGGTCGTTCAGGTCGAAGAGAGCCAGCGAGCCGCGGACGTCGCGCAGGCCCTCCCGGCCCGACGCGTGGAGCGGCAGCGGGAGGTCGATGTCGTGCGAGGCGTCGCGCTTGCCGAGGCCGAGGATCGCCCGGTCCGGCTCCGGCCGGGAGAGAACGGTGCCCCAGGCCTCGAGCGCCGGCTCGAGCCGCTCGCCGTCCGGGCCTCGCTCTCCGAGCGGAGAGAGGTGGTCGTAGTAGCCCGAGTCGTGCGTCAAGTAGCAGCCGCTTCGCAGCACGACCCTGACGGGGAAGTCGGCGGGCCGCGCGAGCCGCTCGACGACACGGTCGAAGTACGCGCTCCCGCCGACGGTGACGACGGCTTCCTCGCGGCCGTCGAAGTGGCCGGCCGGGCCGAGCTCGGCGACGAGCTCCTTCAGGTCGTCGAGGAAGGCGTCGACACGGGCCAGGTCGGCTGCGAGGTCGTCGGAGTGGACGATGCCCTCGAAGCCCTCGACGCCGGCGAGCGTCAGCACCGGCGAGCGCGCCACCGCGGCGGCGACCTCGCGCGCGGCCTCGAGCGAGCGGCAGCCGGTGCGACCGCCGGGGAGCCCGAGCTCGACGAGGGCCTGGATCGGCCGTGCAGCCCGGCCCTCGAGCGCGCGCGTCATCGCCTCGACGGCCTGCTGAGAGTCGACGAGGCAGTAGAAGTCGAGAGCTGGGTCGGCCTCCAGCTCGGCCGCGACGAACCGGACGGCGGCCGGCTCGACGAGCTCGTTCGCGAGCACGATCCGCTCCACGCCGAGCGCCCGGTAGACGCGGACCTGGCTCGCCGTCGCGGCCGTCAGCCCCCAGGCGCCGGCGGCGAGCTGGCGCTCGAACAGCTCGGGCGACATCGTCGTCTTTCCGTGCGGCGCGAGCGAGACGCCGTGGCGCTCGCAGTAGCGGGCCATCAGGTCGATGTTGTGCGCGAGCGCGCTCTCCTTCAGGACGAGCGCGGGGAGGAGGAGGTCGCCGCGAAGCAGGTTCCAACCGCACTTGCCAACCGTGGCGGGCGTGACTCCCTCGGCAGCTGGGAAGCACTTGTAGCGCCAGTCGATCGGATCGTCGCGCAGGCGGGCGAGGGCGTCGCGGTTCACCGTGCGATTCTAAGATCGCGGACGAGGCATGGCGAAGTACGGCGTCGGCATCATCGGCGCGGGCTGGGTCGCGGGGGAGTACGTGAAGGCGTTCCGCGACCACCCGCTCACCGAGCTCGTCGGGATCTTCAATCGCACGCCCGGCAAGGCGACCAGCCTCCTGCGGGCGCACGGCGTCGAGGCGAAGGAGTACGCGACGCTCGACGAGCTCTTCGCCGACCGGCGGGTGGAGATCGTGGTCTCGTGCACGCACGCGGACGTGCGTGCCGAGCACTGCGTGCGCGCCGCGGAGACCGGGCGCCACGTCGTGATCGAGAAGCCGATCGGCGTCGAGCCGGCGCACACGCGGGCGATCAGAGAGGCGGTCGCGAAGGCTGGCGTGAAGACGGTGACGAGCTTCGTCCTGCGCTGGAACCCGCAGTTCCTGACCGTGCGGCGGATGATCGAGGACGGGGTGCTCGGCGAGCTCGTCTACGGCGAGGCTGACTACTGGCACCCGTTCGGGAGAACGGGGCCCGGCTACGAGGCGAAGGTGACCCGGCGGCACGCTGGGAGCGCCTTTCTCTTCGGCGGCTGCCACGCCGTCGACATCCTTCGCCATCTCGGCGGCGAGATCGTCGAGGTCGCCGCTTTCTCGGCCCCGGGAAGGGGCAACCGAGACTTCGAGTACGACCCGAACGTGGTCGCCTCGCTCCGGTTCGCGAACGGCGCGGTCGGCACGCTGTCGACGGTGTTCGACGCGGACACGCCGTACATCTTCAACTGCCGGCTGTTCGGGACGGAGGGAACGATCCAGAACAACAGCGTCTACTCGACGAGGCACTACCCGGGAAGCCTCGGCTACTGGTCGTTCCCCACGATCGAGCCGGACTCCGCCGACGTTTCCCACCATCCGTTCGGAGCGGAGATCGAGCACTTCCTCGACTGCATCGAGCAGGACGTGGAGTCGCACGCCTCGATCCACGACACGTACAAGACGATGGCGGTCTGCTTCGCGATCGACGAGTCGGCCGCGAAGAGCGGCCAGCCTGTCCGCGTGAAGCTCAGCTGAGCGCACCGTTCTAAGATCCCCAGATGCGCTTCCCTGACCGCACCGTCGTGATCACCGGGGGCGGCTCGGGGATCGGGCGCGTGATGGCGACTCGGTTCGCCGCCGAGGGAGGCCGGCTCGTGATCGCCGACCTGCTCGAGGACAGGGCCCGCGAGGCGGCGGCGGAGATCGAGGCGAGCGGCGGGCGGGCCGTCGCGCTGCACGCCGACGTCACGCTCGCCGCCGACGTCGACAGGATGGTCGCCGCCGCGGAGGAGTCCTTCGGCCCGGTCGACGTCCTCGTCAACAACGCCTACTCCTGCGACGGCGACAACGTCGCGCTGATGGAGGAGGCGACCTGGGATAGGGACATCGCCGGGGTCGTCAAGAGCGCCTTCCTCTGCTCGAAGCGGGTGCTGCGGAGCATGATCGAGCGGCGAGGCGGCGTGATCGTCAACATCGCCTCGGTGAACGGCCTCACGTACGTCGGCAACGAGGCGTACAGCGCGGGCAAGGCGGCGATGATCAACCTGACCCAGTCGATCGCCGTGCGCTACGGGCACTACGGCGTTCGCTGCGTCGCGATCGCGCCCGGCTCGATCGCGACCCCCGCCTGGCAGGAGCGCGTCGAGAAGGAGCCCGACGTCTTCGAGCGGCTCGTCAAGTGGTACCCGCTCCGCCGCGTGGGGACGCCCGACGACGTCGCGAGCGCGGCGCTCTTCCTCGCCTCCGACGAGGCCTCCTGGATCACCGGCACCGTGCTGCGCGTCGACGGCGGCCTGCTCGCCGGCAACGAGGTGTTCACGAACGAGCTCCTCGTCGAGTCGAGAGACCAGGAGCTTTGAGCCTCGACCTGCTCATCCGTTCCGGCCGTGTCATCGACGGCGCCGGCAACCCGTGGTTCGAGGCCGACGTCGGCGTCCGCGACGGCCGCATCGTCGCCGTCGGTCGTGTCGCCGAGCGGGCCGCCCGCACGATCGACGCGGCCGGGCTCGTCGTCTGCCCCGGCTTCATCGACATGCACACGCATTCGGACCTCCAGCTGCTCGTGAACCCGGCGCACGAGGCGAAGGTGCACCAGGGCGTCACGCTGGACGTGATCGGTCAGGACGGCCTCTCGTACGCACCGGTCAGCGACGCGACCCTCGAGACTCTGCGCGTCCAGCTCGCCGGCTGGAACGACGACCCGCCCGGCTTCGACTGGGGCTGGCGGAGCGTGTCCGAGTACCTCGACCGGTTCGACCGCGGCGTCGCGATCAACGTCGCCTTCCTCGTCCCGCACGGCTCGGTGCGGCTGCTCGCGATGGGCGGCGACGACCGTGCCCCCACCGACGCCGAGCTCGCCGAGATGAAGCGGCTCGTGCGCGAGGGGGTCGAGCAGGGAGCCGTCGGGCTCTCGACCGGCCTCACCTACGCGCCGTGCATGTACGCCTCGGATGAGGAGCTCGTCGAGCTCTGCTCGGTCCTGCGGGAGACCGGGGGCTACTACACGCCGCACCACCGCAACTACGGCTCGCACGCCCTCGAGGCGTACCGCGACTGCATCGAGATCGCGCGCCGCGCCCGCATCCCGCTCCACTACGCCCACGCGCACCTCGGCTTCCCGGTCAACCGGGGCAAGGCCGCCCAGCTGCTCGCGATGGTCGACGCCGCCCGCGCCGAGGGGCTCGACGTGACGATGGACACCTACCCTTACCTCGCGGGCAACACGTACCTGCACGCGTACCTGCCGGGCTGGGTGCTCGCCGGCGGGCCGAACGACGCGATCGCGCGCCTGCGCGACCCGGCCCTGCGCGAGCGCATTCGCGCCGAGATGGAGGAGACGGG
>JBBILK010000225.1:0-5513 GCA_037444965.1 Actinomycetota bacterium
ACGTCATGCTCCGGGACCGCCCCGGCCCGGAGGGGGACGAGCTGCTCGGCACCTACCGGGAACAGGCGCACGCGCTCGCCGAGGCCGGCGTCGACCTGATCGCGCTCGAGATGATCGGCTCGCCCGACTACGGTGCGCCGGCGCTCGAGGCCGCGGCCGAGACCGGCCTGCCGGTCTGGCTGGGAGTCAGCTGCGAGGCGGCGGCCGGGGGAGGGCTGCAGACCGTCGGCCCGCCCCACGTCGACCTCGCGGAGCTCCTCCGGGCTCTCCTTGGGCCCGAGATCGCCGTCGTCACGGTCATGCACACGGAGCTCGGGCTCGTCGACGCCTCCCTCGCCGCCGTCCGCGGGCACTGGGACGGGCCGGTCGGCGTCTATCCGGAGTCGGGGCGCTGGGAGCCGCCCGAGTGGGTCTTCGCGGACATCTCGCCGGCCGCGTTCGCGGCGGAGGCTCGGCGCTGGGTGGCGCAGGGCGTCCAGCTCGTCGGCGGCTGCTGCGGGATCCGGCCGCAGCACATCCGTGCGCTCGGGGAGACGTTGCCCTCGCGGCTCCCCGGTCTCGGCCCTGAGGCGCCCTAGACCCGCTCCGCGGGCCGACCTGGCAAGCTTCGCCGGTGACCCACGACGTCATCGTCGCCCTGTCGGTGCTCGGCGTCGCCGGACAGGTGATCGCTGCCGGGCTGCTCGCCGTCGGGCTGCTCGCGCTCGCCGGCCTGCGGGCGCCGCTGCGGATCCTCCGCGAGCTCGTCTGGGGCCACGAGCTCTGGCTCGTCTTCGTGGTCGCCGCGATCGCGACCGGCGGCAGCCTCTTCCTCTCCGAGGTCGCCGGCTTCGTCCCCTGCGAGCTCTGCTGGTACCAGCGCATCGCCATGTATCCCCTCTCCGTCATCACCCTGCTCGCCGCCCTGGCGAGAGACCATCGGGTCGCCCGCTACCTCCTGCCGCTGCCGTTCGTGGGCGCGGGGATCTCGGTCTACCACCTTCTCGTCGAGAACGGCGTCGTCGAGCAGACCCAGGGCTGCCTCGTCTCGGCCCCGGGGGGGTGCGCGACGAAGTGGATCGACGAGTTCGGCTACATGACGATCCCGACCCTCGCCCTGACAGCGTTCGTCCTCGCGTTCGCCTTCCTGCTCCTCGCCGCGCTCGAGCGGGCTCCCGGAGGGACGGCGGTGATGGAGGCCGGCGAGGGCTAGGCTGGGCTGTCAGCGGTTCGCAAGGGTGCGGACGCCGTCGAGCGCGAGCAGGCGGTCGTCGGCGGTGACGAGCGTGAGGTCGAAGAGGCTGGCGGTCGCGGCGATGAACCGGTCTGCGGGGTCCGCGTGCGGCAGGTGCAGCCGCCGGCTCTCGATCGCGACGTCCCGGGTGAGCACGGCGTCTCGCAGCGGAACGGCGCTCGAGACGTCCGAGATCCAGCGCACAGGCTCGCGATCGAGTACCACGCGCCCCTTCTCGACGAGCACGATCAGCTCCCAGGCGCTGATCGGAGAGAGCCAGAGCTCGTTCCCCTCGTCCTCGAGCGCCTCGGCGACCGCTGGAGCGAGCCGCTCAGGCTCGAGGAGCGCCCAGAGCCAGATGTGCGTGTCGAGCAGAAGCCTCACGAACGAAGCGCGTCCCAGTCCTCGGCGTCGACGACCGGAGCCACGATGTCGCCAACAATCCGTCCGCTCTCGCGGAAGGATCCCAGCCAGCGCTCGGGGCGGGGAGGCGGGGACGGCGGGACGATCTCCGCGATCGGCTCCCCGAACCGCGTGACGAGCACCGGCTCGCCCGTGCGCTTGACGCGTGCGAGCACGGCGAGGCAGCGGGCCTTGAACTGCGAGATCGGCATCGTCTCCACGCTCGCACTTTACCATGGTCAAGGACCATGGTCCGAACCGGGCTGGCTCGACGGAGCGGCGCAGGAGTCGAACCTACCCAGCGTGGGGCTGCCACGCCTCACTGGTCTTGAAGATGCGGAGTTTTCCGCTCATCTATGACGAGCCGATCCGCGTCAAGTCCCCTTGTGCGTGGAGAGGCTTGTGATGGCGGCGCTCGTCTTCGGGGCTGTGTCCGGCGCTTGACGGTGGTTCCACTCAACCATGCGGCTAGCCACAGGTGCGCCCAGTCTGCGCGCCAATCGCCTCGGCTCCGAGGCCTCAGCCTCGTTGGGCTTACACCTAGGCTGGGAGAAGCTTGCGCTCGGGCTCGTACGGAGAGTCGGGGCCTTCGACGGAGGCGCGAGTGCCGAAAGCAAGATCTTCCTTCGTCTCGAGGTCACCCGTGACCGTGTAGAAGCGCCCGGAGACGTATTCGACGTGAACCCGGAGATTCGGCGACACCGTGACGTCCTCGGCAACTTCGAGCTGCGTTGGATCGAAGTCGGTTGCCTCGAACCACGCTGCCATCTGAAGTTCGTCGTCGAAGCTTGGCATCGGAGTAGACATGGTCCTCCTTATCAAGAAACGTAGCTCAAGGTTCCCAGGCTGTGATGAGCCGTGCTACTCCGCCATCGAACCGACGAACGAGGATCTTTAGGTCCCGGCCAGCGTCTGTCCGAGAGATCACGAAGTAGCACCTGCCGGGTCGAGGGTTTGCATCGCGGGGCCCCTTGTAGACTCGATCAGCGTTTTGGAGAGCCTCGCGGACCTCCTGAACTGCGATCCGCTTGGCCGCCAGCTTTGCTGCTCGATCCGCTGGGATGACCAGGTCGGTGATCTCCCGAGGAGGCACGTCTTCATGCCCTATTCGCCGCCTCGGATGGCGACGACGAATGGGAGACTCTTCACATGATTGCCGTCGAGCAGTACCTCGATCGCGTACAGGCCAGGCTGGGGGAGCACGGGCGCGTCCCCGATGGTCACGGCGAAAATCGTCTCCAGGGGTGCCTCCTTCGGAACCCCTGACGTACGCGGGCCAGGCGTGAACTTGGCTTCGAGCGGCGGGATCACTGGCTTGCCATCAGCGTCGTTGACCTGAAGGGCGACGGTCCGGTCGCGTCCTGCTTCAGCCGCGTTGTAGGAAAAGCTCACAACCGCCGAGATGCCGATCGGTGCCGGGTACTGGTTGCGCCAGAGGATCGAGATGCCTCCCCCGAGGACGTAGAACTTACCCGCGTGGGCCTCGGCGGCATCCGCCAGGAACGCGTACGCAACGTCCATGGCCGCGTCACGTTACATCGTTGCCGTTCTCGCTGCAACGACCGGTCCGCGGCCTTGGCGGGCTTTCGCCTTCGGGGGCGTCTCGACTTCGAGCGCCGCGGCTTCGGCTCGAGGCTCGCCGCCGCTTGCGGGCCGGGCGCGTCCAGGGCGAGTGCGACGACCCCCCGCCCTTTCGTATGACCGAGCTCGTGCGGCCTTCCGACATCGATCTGGCGCGAGCTCAGTGCGCGCCAGTTACGCGCCAGAAACGAGCGGATCTCAGCGGACTTGAGCGGAGAAAGTGATCGGCCTGGAGGCCACGAACGGGCGTTCCAGAACGCCTGCACAGCGGCCTCTTTTCGGCCGAACGGAGCGGCGCAGGAGTCGAACCTACCCAGCGTGGGGCTGCCACGCCTCACCGGTTTTGAAGACCGGCTGGGCCACCGGGCCCGTGCCGCTCCGCCGCCCAGCCTACACGCGGCTACGGGAGGAGCCGGGCGACGTAGCGAAACCGGAGGCCGTCGTCGAGGGGAACGCCCTGGCAGGGCAGGAACGTGGCGCGGTCGCAGGCGTAGCGGCCCGAGCCGTTCGCGAGCACGAGCACGACCTGCGCGACTCGCTTCGGGTCGAACCTGACGGTGCGCGCACCGTCTCCCCGCCGGTCGAGGCTGACTCGCTGGAACGTCACCGAGCCGGAGCGGGAGAAGACGACGAGCCAGGCCCCGGAGCCGCGGTCGAGCGGCGGGAGAGCGAGCGCCACCTTGAGCCGTGCGGTGGGCTCCAGCCCCCTGGCCGGGCGGAAGGACACGTACCAGCTCGAGAGGTGGTCGAGCCGTGCCTCTCCCGACGAGGACAGGCGGTCCGGCCCGAGCTGCTTCTGGCGGGCAACCGGCGGCGCCGGGTAGGCCGCGCCCTCCTCGTACGTGACCGCCGGGGCCGCGTTCCCGGCCGCGAACCGCGCAAACGTCTCGGCCAGGGTCGCGCCTCGCTCCTCGAGGGCCGCCTCGAGCGCCGTGAGCGAGTAGAGGTTCGGGCTGCCCGGCGCGGCGTCGGCGAGCTCCCAGACGCGCTGCAGGAAGTCGCTGCCGAAGTGCTCGGCCACGTAGCGCCAGAACACGAACGACCCGTACTCGAACCCTCCCACCGGCTCCGGGTCCTTCGAGGCCGGGCGGTCGAGCGAGACGTCGGGGCGCGTCAGGGCGCTGTGCGCGAGGAAGATCCGGTGGTCGTCGATCTCGTCGTAGACCTCGTCCTCCATCCAGACCGCGCTGCCCTCGACGAGCCAGAGGTCCTCGTCGACGTCGTAGCCGAACTGGACGGCGTGGAAGAACTCGTGCGCGAGCGTCACCTGCAGGATCTGCTCCGGCGGAGTGGACGTGTAGGGGGCGTACTGCTCGACCGCGTAGTCGTCGTCGAGCGTGAGGAACGCGGAGACGTCGCGGGCGCCCTCGCGCGCGCGGGGGTCGTCGCTGGACGTGAGACCGAAGTAGCCTCCCCCGCCGATATCGCGAAGGTAGATGTCGAGCCGCTCGTCGGGACCCTGGTCCGGAGGCCCGAGGTCGGGCACGGGCGGCCGGTAGCCGAGCTCGGCCACCTCCTTCGCCCAGGCCTCTTCCGCCGTCCGCTCGACGAGCTCGACGTAGTCGGGAATCCCGTCTCCGTCGGCATCGGCGGGAGGAGGTGCGTGCCGGCCCGAGCGCGCCCAGTGGACGCACACGTTCGCCGTGCAGTCGACTCCGGCGTCGTCGCCGAGGAACGGGCGCGAGGATCCGCCCAGCGGCTCCCGCAGGCCGGCGTCGGGGGCGGCTCGACCGCCGTCGGCGAGGCGCGCCCCGGCCGGCGCGGAAACGGCGAGGGCCGCTGCGAGCCCGGCCGCGAGAGCGATGAGGACGCGCAACGGCACCAGGCTCATCGTAGGGGACAGGCGACGACTCGGGTCAGCCGGCGGCTGCGCCGCGGCCCCGCTTGCGGAGCACACGCGTCTCGCCGACCCGCCGGGTCAGGCCGTCCGCGTCGAAGCGCTCGAGGATCTGCTGGGCCGCCCTGCGACCGGCGCCGACGAGGTCGCGGAAGCGTGCGAGCGTGATCGAGCCCTCGGCCTCGCATTCGGCGACGAGCAGGCGGCGCGCCTCCTCGTAGGCGGCGACGCCGAGGACGAGGCCGTCCCCGAGCCGCACGAGGCGCCCCTGCTGCTCGAGGTAGGCCGCGAGCTCGCGGTCACCGGCCTTCACGGGAGTGAAGCCGCTCCCGGCGAGCTCGGCCTCGAGCTCCGAGGCGGCGGACGAGCGGTCGCCGAGCTGCGCGCTCGCGCCGGGCAGGTAGGCCTTCGCGCCCCGCGCTCGAGCGGGAGCAGCGGGAGGAGTGCGGCGGCCCACGGCCGCTGCGGCAGGAGCTCGGC
>JBBILK010000226.1:0-5477 GCA_037444965.1 Actinomycetota bacterium
CTCCGACGAGCGGGAGGCGGCGCCGGCGACACCGGCGACGGTGACGGTCGTCGAGACGCAGACGGAGCCGGCGCCGGCCGCCGAGCCCAGCCCGCCTGCCGCCGAGACCGTCTCGGCTGCCGAGGCGGAGCTGGCTGCCGTCGTACCGGCGCGGATCTGGAGCACGTGCACGGCCGGAGATCCCCTCGTGGCGGGCGCGGCCGCGAGCGCGCTCTGCCGGCCGGCTCCGGGATCCTCGGGGGGAACGCCTCCGGACAGCGTCGAGCTCTCGACCTTCCCGGACGAGGCGTCGCGTGCCGCCGCCTACGAGGACCTGCTCGCGGAAGCCGGCGTCGAGCCCGGCTCGGGCCGCTGTACGGGGACGAGCTGGGGCGGCGAGGGCGTCTGGAACCACGGCCTCGACAAGCCGGGCGGTCACCGCTTCTGTTACTTCGACGGGGACGACGCGGTCATCGTCTGGACGCACGAGAAGCTCGGCCAGGAGAACCACGTGGACACGCTCGGCGTCGCCCGGCTCGGCGGCCTCGACCACCGGAGCCTCCACCGCTGGTGGAGCTTCTGGGTGCACGAGCTCGGCAAGCACGCCGAGACCTGAGCCGCTACCGGTCGCGGTGCCGCTCCGAGGCGCGCAACCGGTCGAGTAGCGCTCGCGGTGACACCACCGGGTACGTCCCGGCGAGCGCAAGCACGTGCGAGTCGCCGCTGACGAGGATGCGCTCGGGCGCCGCGAGGGTGAGGCGAAGCACGTAGTCGTCCTGCGGGTCTGCCTCGACGAGCACCGCGTGCCCGCCGGGAGGATCGTCTTCGAGCAGGACGATGCGACGGAGATAGTCGAGATACGCCGCTCGGAGCTCTCTGCCGATTCGGCGAAACCTCGGTCGCGCGAGCACACGGTCGACCTCGTCGAAGAGCAAGGGGCTGGCGGCGATCGCGAGCGGGCTTCGGACGAGCAGGTCGAGCAGCGCACCGCAGACGCCATCCGGGGCCGTTGCGGCCGAGACGAGGACGTTCGCGTCAGGGACGACCTGCACGCTCGCCCTCGGCGCGCGCCGCGTGCTGCTCGGCCACGACCTCCTCGAGGCTGACCGGTGGATACGTGCCGGCGAGCGCGCGTAGCTCCTCGAACAGCGTGAGACCGAGGTACTCGCGGAGCGCGGCCTCGACCACGTCGGAGTCGCGCATGTCCGTGCGGGCCGCGTGCATGCGCGCGGCACGAACGACCGTCTCGTCGATCGTGGGAAGCGGCCGCCGCGGGTCAGGCCGGCGCGTAGAGATCGAGCTCCGGCAGCGCTTCCCGGAGCTTCGCGACGTGCTGGTCACGCGTCCAGAGCGGGACGTGGGCCTCGGCGCACGCGACGGCGATGAGGGCGTCGAGGAGCGGCAGGGTGTGTCCGAGCAGCCGCAGCGAGCGTGCAACGTCCCCGGCTCGCCGCCAGGTCTGGCGGCCGATCTCGACCCAGTGCAGGCCGACGAGATCGAGCAGGCGCGCCGCGTCCTCGTCCGTGCGGGCTCCCGCGAGCAGCTCGGCGAGCACGGGCCCGCAGACCGCAACCTCGCGCCGGCGGACGAGCTGCTCGAGCTGCGCCGCCGCAGGCTCGCGACCCCGGAAGTAGTCGACCCAGATCGACGTGTCCGCGAGGACGCTCACGGCGTGCGGTCGCGCCGCAGGTCGGCCGAGAGATCGTCGACCACGAGGTTGCCTTTCAGCGCCAGCACGCGGGCGACGGCGTCTTGCTCGAGGTACCCGCGAATGGCCGCCTCGACCGCCTCGCGCTTGGAGGCGCCGGGATGCCGGGCCATCAGCGTCTCCATGAGCGCGTCGTCGAGCTCCAACGTCGTTCGCATTGTGGCATACAGTATGTCACAAGATCGTTACGGCTCTGTCAGCTAGCGTACGAGGCTCGACCGTGGAAGGCGCTCAGTGGTCCTACGCGCACGGCGCGAGCGACGTGCCGCTGCTCGGCGAGACGATCGGCGAGAACCTCCGCCGCACCGTCGAGTGGTTCGGCGAGCGCGAGGCGCTCGTCGTCCGCCACCAGGGCTACCGGGCGACCTACGGGGAGCTGTGGGAGCAGGTCGACCGGGCCGCGCGGGGCCTGCTCGCCCGCGGCGTCGAGAAGGGCGACCGCGTCGGCATCTGGGCGCCGAACCGCTCCGAGTGGGTGGTGACGCAGTTCGCGACCGCCCGGATCGGTGCGATCCTCGTCAACGTGAACCCGGCCTACAAGACCGCCGAGCTCGAGTACGCGCTGAACAGGGCGGGGGTCAGCCTCCTCGTGCTCGCCCGCAGCTTCCGCGGGGCCGAGTACGTCGAGATGCTCGAGGACGTGCGGTCCCGCTGCCCGGCGCTGCGCGAGGCAATCGTGCTCGAGGAAGGCTGGGACGGCCTTCTCGCCGGCGGCGACGCGATCGCTCCCGCCGAGCTCGCCGAGCGCGAGGCGACCCTGCAGTTCGACGACCCGATCAACATCCAGTACACGTCGGGCACGACCGGCTTTCCGAAGGGCGCCACCCTCTCCCACCACAACATCCTCAACAACGGCTACTTCATCGCGCAGACGCTCCGCTACAGCGAGCACGACCGGGTCTGCATCCCGGTCCCCTTCTACCACTGCTTCGGGATGGTGATCGGCAACCTCGCCTGCGCGGCGACGGGCGCGTGCGCGGTCGTCCCGAGCGAGTCCTTCGACCCGGGGGCCGTGCTCGAGACCGTCGAGGCGGAGCGCTGCACGTCCCTCTACGGCGTGCCGACGATGTTCATCGCCGAGCTCGAGCATCCCCGCTTCGACGAGTTCGATCTCTCGAGCCTTCGCACCGGGGTGATGGCCGGCGCCCCCTGCCCGATCGAGACGATGAGGCAGGTTCGTTCGCGCATGCACATGGAGGAGGTGACGATCGCCTGCGGGATGACGGAGACGTCGCCCGTCTCGACCCAGACGGCCGTCGACGACCCGGTCGAGAAGCGCGTCACCACGGTGGGGAGGGTGCACCCGCACGTCGAGATCAAGGTCGTCGACCCGGCGACCGGCGCGATCGTGCCGCGCGGGACTCCGGGCGAGCAGTGCACGCGCGGCTACAGCGTCATGCTCGGCTACTGGGACGACGACGAGGCCACGAGGCAGGCGATCGACGCGGCCGGCTGGATGCACACGGGCGACCTCGCCGAGATGGACGAGGACGGCTACCTGAAGATCGTCGGCCGCATCAAGGACCTGATCATCCGCGGCGGCGAGAACATCTACCCGCGTGAGATCGAGGAGTTCCTGCTGACGCTGCCCGAGGTCAGCGAGGCGTACGTGATCGGCGTGCCGAGCGAGCGGTACGGCGAGGAGGTGATGGCCTGGGTGAAGCTCAGGGAAGGTGCCGAGGCGACCGGCGAGGAGCTGGCCGAGGCCTGCCGCGGGCGCATCGCCACGTTCAAGATCCCCCGCCACTGGAAGCTCGTCGACTCGTTCCCGATGACGGTGACGGGGAAGATTCAGAAGTTCCGGATGCGCGAGCTCTCGATCGAGGAGCTCGGGCTCGAGCGAGCGGAGGCGGTCGAGACGGCCCCTCGCTGAGGATCGCGGCCGGCCACGTCCAGCGTCGGCCGGCGCTGCTACTCTTCGGGTGCACCTTTAACCCGGTCCCGTGAGGCCGGAAAGGAGATGATGTTGGCTGCCCACGATACGCCGGGCAAGCTTCTGCTCGACGGCGACGCGCTGAGGCGCACTCTCGTGCGCATCGCTCACGAGATCGTCGAGCGGAACCCGGACCTCTCGAAGCTCGCCCTCGTCGGCATCCACACGCGCGGCGTGCCGCTCGCGCAGCGGCTGCGCCGGCTGATCGAGGAGTTCGCGGGCGTGGAGGTCGAGCTCGGCACGGTCGACATCACGTTCCACCGGGACGACGTCTCGGTCCGCCAGGGCGCGGCGCCGCTCTCGCCGCAGCCGGTGGTCAAGGCGACGCGGCTCGACTTCCCGCTCGAGGGGATGACGTGCGTGCTCGTCGACGACGTCCTCTACACGGGCCGGACGATCCGCGCCGCGATCGAGGCGCTCTTCTCCTACGGCCGGCCGGAGCGCGTGCAGCTCGCCGTGCTCGTCGACCGCGGGCACCGCGAGCTCCCGATCCGTCCCGACTACGTCGGCAAGAACCTGCCGACGGCCCGCAAGGAGCGCATCCAGGTGCAACTCGTCGAGGTCGACGAGGTCGACCGCGTCCTACTCATCCCCGGGGGTACCGCATGACCGAAGTCCGTCCCCTCATCCGCGACGAGCTCCTGCCGCCCGGTCGTCCGCCGAGGCGGCACCTGATCTCGATCGCCGACCTCACCCGCGAGGACGTCGAGCGCCTGCTCGCGCTCGCCCGCACGTTCGCGCGCTCGCTCGAGCGGGAGGTGAAGAAGCTCCCGACGCTGCGCGGCTACACCGTCGTCAACCTCTTCTACGAGTCCTCGACGCGCACGTCGTCGAGCTTCGAGCTCGCCGCCAAGCGCCTCTCGGCCGACGTGATGTCGATCAAGGCGACCGGCTCGTCGGTCGACAAGGGGGAGTCGCTCAAGGACACCGCGCTCACGATCGGCGCCTACGACCCCGACGTCGTCGTCATCCGCCATCCGTCGATCGGCGCCCCGCAGGTCGTCGCCCGCTGCACGAGCGCGCACGTCGTCAACGCCGGCGACGGCAAGCGCCAGCATCCGACGCAGGCGCTGCTCGACCTGTACACGATCGAGGAGGAGCTCGGAGGGATCGCGGGCCTCCACGTCGCGATCGTCGGCGACGTCCTCCATTCCCGCGTCGCCCGCTCGGACATCCAGGCGCTCCTGCTGATGGGAGCGAAGGTGACGCTCGTCGGCCCGCCGCCGCTGATCCCGCGCGGCATCGAGGCGATGGGCTGCGAGGTCTCGTACTCGATCGACGCGATCAGGGCGGCCGACGTCGTCTACGTCCTGCGGATGCAGCGCGAGCGGATGCTCGAGGGCGCGAACTACGTCCCGAGCCTCCGCGAGTACGCCGCCCGCTGGGGCGTCACCGCCGAGCGCCTGCGGCCCGGGCAGAAGGTGATGCACCCCGGCCCGATGAACCGCGGCGTCGAGATCGACGCCGAGGTCGCCGACGCGGCCGAGTCGCTGATCGAGCGCCAGGTGCGCTCGGGCCTCGTCGTGCGGATGGCCGTCCTCTACGACCTCGTCACCCACGGCCCGGTCGAGGTGAAGGTCGCCCAGATGGAGGAGGTGGCGTAGGTGGCCGTCGCAACCGGGCGCCGTATCCTCTTCGCGCCGGACGCGCCGAAGGACTCGCTCGTGATCGAGAACGTGCGCGTCGTCGACCCCGTCGAGGGGGTCGACGCAGCTCTCTCGGTGACGGTGGAAGAAGGGTTCATTAACCGGCTCGAGCCGGCAGGCGCGAGCCGGCCGGGACTGCTGCTCGCCCCGGCCTTCGTCGACCCGCACGTCCACCTGCGCACGCCGGGGCGCGAGGACGAGGAAGATCTCC
>JBBILK010000227.1:0-5466 GCA_037444965.1 Actinomycetota bacterium
GGCAACCGCCGGGGCCCGGCTCGGCGCGTCCCCGCTGGCGCCCTCGGCGCACACGCGATAGACACCGCCGCCGAGCGGCCGGGCGGAGATCCGCTGGCCCGTCTTGCGGTCGGTCGTCTCGAGCGGGCGCGAGGCGAGCGCCACCGCCGGGTCGGCCTTGCACGCCTCGAGAAACGCCCGCTTCGCGGCTGCTGCGTGCCACGTGCCGCACCCGAAGCGCACGAGGTCGTCGGCTCCGGCGGGCTCGAGCCCGCCGAGCGTACGCATCGCCCGGGCAACGAACGCGATCCGCTCGCGCCCGCAGGGCCGGCGGGAGTACGTGTGGACGAGGCCGGCGGGGCCCCCGTCGCGGTGCTGGAGGTAGAGCGCGATCGAGATCTCGTCGCAGTGGGCGTCGATCGGGACGAGCTCGACGCGGGTGCCGATATCCGTGAGTGTCCTCAAGTGCGTCAACTGTTAACAATATCGTCTGGGCCGGCGGTGTCAACCGCCTGCGGCGGCTCGAGCCCGGGAAAGAGGCGCTCCTCGGCGTAGCGGTAGTGCTCCTCGAGCGCTCTTCGCGTCGCCTCGGCGTCTCGCGCGAGGAGCGCGGCGAGGACGTCTCGGTGGGCGGAGCGCCGGATCCCGGTGCGAAGCATCGGGTTCCCCTCGGCTGCAGAGCGCAGGAGCAGCGCCGTCTGGGCGAGCATCTGGTCCTCGATCGCCGTCATGCGGGCGTTCCCGGCGAGCGCCACGAGCGCCCGGTGGAAGGCGAGGTCGTGTGCGGCGACGACGAGGTAGTCGCGCCCCGCGTCGATCGCCTCCTCCATCGCGACGAGGTGCGTCTCGAGCACGCGCAGGTCCTCGTCGCTCGCCCGCTCCACCGCGGTCGCCGCCGCACGCACCTCGAGCGCCTCCCGGACGGCGTAGACCTCGGCGAGATCCCGCGCCGTCAGGGTCGAGACGACCGTGCCCCGGCGCGGCAGCTCGACGACGAGCCCCTCGCGCGCGAGCTCGCGGAGCGCCTCGCGGACCGGCCCGCGGCTCGTCCCGAAGCGCTCGGCGAGCTCCGTCTCGACGAGCTTCGAGCCCGCCTTCAGCTCGCCGGCGAGGATCGCCGCGCGCACGCGCTCGAGAACGGCTTCCCAGAGCTGCGGCGGGCGGAGAGGCTCGATGTCCAACCGGCTCAGGCCATGTGGATCTCGACGTCGTCCGCGACGCCGCCGAGGATCGTGTAGTCGGTGCGGGCGGTCTGGAGGATCGAGCCGGGCACGAGCTCCGAGACCGGCCCGTGGGCGACGAGGCGGGCGATGAAGCGCTGCCAGGAGACGCCGCCCCCGAGGTCGCCGTCGAGCCAGAAGCTCCGGTGCTTCGCGCCGAGGATCTCCCGTGGGCCGATCGTGTTGGCCTTCGGCGGTACCCACGACCAGTCGCCGCCGAACGAGTGCAGCGCGTTCTGCATGATCGTCATCGGATGCAGCTCGACGAGCCGGGCACCCGCCCGCTTGTAGGCCTCGAGGTCGCCGTCGAACTCGAGGCCGAGGTGCGACTCCCAGAACGCGATGTGGCCGCACCAGCCGATGCCGCCGTAGCAGACGTCGGCGCCGCCGAGTGCCTCGATCCGCTCGGAGTAGTCGCCGATCGCCTCCGTGGTCGGGAAGTGGATCTGCTCGGCCGGCGGCCGCAGCTCCTGGTCGACGAGGTCGAAGAAGCGCTCCCACATCGCCCGCTGGAAGGAGCCGGGCCAGGAGAGCGGTGCCGTCACGCCGTCCTCGTTCGCGTACTCGTCCATGTTGAACGTGTGGACGTGCGCGAGCGACAGCCGCTCCTCGTTGATCATCCTGGCCGCGAGCTCGTACTGAGGCATCGGGCCGACCGGGAAGATGCCGACGAACTGCCGTCCCTCGTTCCGAGCCTGCCGGATCCTCGCGACGATGTCGTCCGCGAACGCGCGGTAGAACTCTCCGGCCGAGTCGATCACCCGGATCCGGAAGTCCGGGTTCGGATGCGTCGTGAGCTCCTCGCGGCGGATCGCGCGCACGCGCTCGCAGGCCGCCCGGTCGCGGAAGCTGATGAACGAGGCGAGGTCGTACTCGAACTCCGTGCCCACGTGTCCCTCCTCAGGGAAGCAGCCGTTTCGTCGTACCACGAAGCCAGGTGAGGCATTGCCGGAAGCCCTCGGCGTAGCGGACGCCGCACTGCTGGCCGCGGTAGCGGGCCGCCGTCCGCATCTCCTCGACGATGTCGACGCCGTCGTGGTCGCGCAGCCAGACGAGCTGGCTCTGGTGGCACTCGAGCATCGCCGCCTTCGTCTCGATCGTCTCCGTCACGTCGACGTACTCCGTCGGCACGAAGCCGAGGCCGGCGATCGTGTCCATGTAGTAGAGCGGCGTCACCGCGTCGTGCCTGGCGCGACCGGTCTCGAGGTTCTCGAAGGTCGCGTAGAAGCTGCACTCGAAGACGAGCTTCGAGATCTCGTTGTGGTCGCCCATGTAGTCGTTCGGGGCGTGCGTGAGGATCAGGTCCGGGCGCGCCTCGCGGACGAGGTCGACGATGAGCGCCTTCTGGCCCGGGTCGGCCGCGTTCACCTCGCCGTCGCCGAGCCCGAGCGAGCGGTGGGTGGCGCCGATCACCGCGGCCGAGCTCGCCGCCTCCTCGAGGCGGATCGCCGAGATCTCCTCGCGCCCGTGGACGAAGCTGCCCATGTCACCCGTCGTCGCGTGGCACATCCACACCTCGTGCCCGCCCGCCGCGTAGCGGGCGAGCGTGCCCGCGCACAGGATCTCGAGGTCGTCGGGATGGGCCCCGACCGCCAGAACGCGCACCGGCCCTCCTTGATCGTCGCCGTGCGGGATGGTATAGCCCTCTTCGTCAACGCAACCGCGGGAGGGCACGGTGAAGGCCATCGATCGCTCGAGGTTCGACCACGTCGGGATGGTGACCACGGTCAAGCAGCCGAAGGAGAGCTGGGTCGAGGCGACGAGGGTCTGGGTGACGAGCCCGCGCGAGCATCCCTACAACATCGAGTTCCTGCGCTTCGAGCCGGACAGCCCCGTGACGGGGCCGCTCCGGACGGAGCCGCACGTCGCCTACCGGGTCGACGACCTCGAGGCGGCGCTCGAGGGCCACGAGGTCGTGCTCGAGCCGTTCGACGCCGCCGGCACCGGCTTCTGCGTCGTCGCGTTCGTGAACGTCGGGGGCGCGCTCGTCGAGTTCATGCAGTACGCGAACCCGGACGAGGAGGGGTGGTTCTGACCGGCCGAACGGCCGCGCCGTTCGGCTAGCCGCGGCCCGGGCCGAGGCCCTCGGTGCGCCGGTACTTCACCTTCCGCTTCTTCCCGGGGCCGAGGTAGCGGACCTCGCTGTAGCGGAAGGGCCGGTAGTAGGGCTCGTACAGGAACGCCTGCTCGAGCGTCTGCTCCGTCAGTCCCCAGAGTGGGGGCCAGCTCAGCACCTCGTCCTCGGCCGGCCAGAAACGCACCATCTGCCCTTCCGGCGGCTTGACGCTCACGCCTGCCGGCACCCGGCGCACGCCGAACACCTTGACCGCGAGGTGGCCGAGCACGAGCAGGACGGTGTACGCCTCGACGCCGCCCCCGTCGGCTGCGATCCGCGTCAGGAGCCGGCCGGCGAGGACGCCGACGTGGTTCGGGCGGTAGCGACCGAGCCCGACGAAGACGTTCGCGTGCGGCTCGCCGAGCTCACGCAGCACCCTGCGGTGCGAGCGGGGGACGCCCTGGCTCTTGCGCTCGACGACGAGCGTCGCGTAAGCCGCGCGGGCGGCCCACGCGGCGAGCACTCGGCCTTCGTCGTGTGCATACCGGCCGGCGCCGCCGTCGATCATCGGCTCGAGCAGCGGCCGCGCGCGCGCGTCGAGCTCGGCCATCGCTCGCTCGCACGCAGCGCAGAGAGCCCGGGCGGAGTACTGCTCGAGCGCGAGGCGAGCTCGCTCCTTGATCGCGGCGTCGATCGCGTCGCCGAGCCGGCTCGCCGGCTGCTCCTCGCCGAGCTCCGCGTGTCGCGGGGCCCAGTACGGGATCTGTGCGGCAGGAGTCTGGGGCGGTCGCGCGGGCAGCTCTTCGACGCTGACGAGATGCTCGATCGGCACGTCTCCGAGGCCGACCCGCTCCACCGCCCAGCGGGGAAGCCCGAACTCGTCCGCGACCGCTGCGTCGCCGCAATAGAAGCAGGCTCGTGCCACGGCGACGAACCATAGCGCCGCCGTGCAGGGGATCGCCGCTCAACCGGCCGGTGTTAGTGTGCTCAAAACGCGTTAGCCACGCTATTGACGCGGAGAGAGGCCACGTCTAGCATCGCAGCCGTGCTCTCGCAGTTCGAACACGAGCTGCGTGGACGGATCAGCGGCCGCCGGGCGATCTCGTACGTCGAGGAGCTCGTCGGCACGGGAGACCGCTTCGTGGGCTCGGACGGCGACGCCCGTGCGGCGGAGCTCGTCCGCGCCCGGTTCCGCGACTTCGGGCTCGAGGTCGTCGACCGGCCGTTCACGACGCTCGGCTACCGGCACGGGCGCGTCGAGCTCGCGCTCGCCGACGGCCGCCGGTTCGACGCGATCCCGCCGTACTTCTCCCCGCCGACGCCGGCCGGGGGCGTCCACGGCGAGCTCGTCTTCGTCGGCGGCGGCGAGGAGGCTGACTACGCGGGCATCGACGTCGAAGGCAAGATCGCCGTCCTCCAGGAAGTCGGGCTCGGCTACTCGCGCTTCTGGCTCGGCACGTTCGCGGCGCTCGCCGCCAGCCGGGGCGCCCGCGGGCTCGTGGTCATCCACCCGCTGCCGTGGCCGTACCGGATGTCGATCGAGGCGGGCAACGGGCGGCTCGAGAACCGCT
The DNA here is from genome assembly GCA_037444965.1 of Actinomycetota bacterium. Taxonomy (GTDB): domain Bacteria; phylum Actinomycetota; class Thermoleophilia; order Gaiellales; family Gaiellaceae; genus JBBILK01. The sequence goes on from JBBILK010000227.1 coordinate 4,827, forward strand.
TCTGCGCCGAGCAGCTCCCCGTCGTCTGCGTCTCGGGGATCGACGGCGGCCAGCTCCTGCACGCGATCGGCCGCGGCGAGGCGACGGCCCACCTGGTCGTCGAGAGCGAGACGCCCGAGGTGACGAGCTGGAACATCAGCGGTCTCCTGCGCGGCAGCGAGCTCCCCGGCGAGACCGTGCTCGTGCACGCGCACCGAGACCACGGTCTGCCGCCGGGCGCGAACGACAACGGCTCCGGCTTCGGAACGATGCTGGAGATCGCGGCGGCGCTGGCCGGTGAGCGCCCGCGGCGCACGATCGAGTTCCTCTGCCCCACGGCCGAGGAGGGCGTCACGCACGGTATCGCCTCGTACATCGCCGCCCGCCAGCGGGAGGGAACGCTCGGCGAGATCAGGGCCGCGATCGACCTCGACATGTTCGGCGTCGGCTCGAGGCTCAAGCTCGTCGAGGTCGGCCACTGGCCGGACCTGGAGCCGATCCCTCACACGGAGTGGCTGATGCGCTGGGTGGAGACGCTCGCCGACGAGCTCGGCTACGACGTCGGGCGCATGACGGCACCGTGGGGTGTCGCCGAGTCGGGCCGCTTCCTCGAGGCCGGCGTGCCCGCGATCTGGTTCTGGAAGCCCGACGACTTCTACTA
>JBBILK010000228.1:0-5452 GCA_037444965.1 Actinomycetota bacterium
GACCTCGATCGTGTGGGGTGCGACCAGGCGAAGCGCGCGCACGCTGGCGTCAGAGCCGCTTCGAGGCGAGCCGCGCGCCCTCGGCGAGGGCGCCCAGCTTGGCCCAGGCGATCATCGGGTGGACGCGGCCGCCGAGGCCGCAGTCGGTTCCGGCGATCACGTTCCCGGGCCCGACCAGCTTCGCGAACCGCTCGCTCCGGTCGGCGCCCAGCTCGGGGTGCTCTATCACGTTCGTGGCGTGGCTGACGACCCCGGGGACGAGCACCTTGCCCTCGGGGAGCTTCACGTCCTGCCAGATCTTCCACTCGTGCTCGTGGCGGACGTTGCCCGCCTCGAACGAGTAGCTGCCGACGTTGATCTGGAGCAGCATGTCGACGATGTCCTTGAGCTCGATGTCGGTCGTGTGCGGCCCGTGCCAGCTGCCCCAGCAGCAGTGGAAGCGGGTGAGCTCCTCGGGGATCCCGCGCAGGGCGTGGTTCAGCGCCTCGACGCGCACCATCGTGAACGCCCGGTAGTCCTCGAGCGACGGCGCCGGGTCGAACTGATCCCAGTTCTCGGCGAACGACGGCTCGTCGATCTGAACCATCAGGCCGGCGTTCGTGATCGCCAGATACTCCTCGCGCATCGCCTCGGCGCAGGCCCACACGAACTCCTCGTCCGTCTTGTAGTAGCTGTTGCCGATCCGCGAGCAGCTGCCCGGGCCGACCGAGCAGAGGAAGCCCTGCTTCGTGCCCGAGGCTTCGAGGCCGGCCTTCAGGTTGTCGATGTCGCGCTGGATGTCGGCCTGGCCCGTGTAGCTGAGCGGCCCGGTGCAGACGGGCAGCATCATCCCGATCTCGGGCGCCTCCTTGCTCGACTTCGCCTTGGCCGCGACGCCCGCCTCGGGATCCCCGTAGGCCTCGGCGAAGATGTTCCAGTCCCGCCGCTGGTAGAACTGGCCGAGCGTGACCGTCCGCTCGGGCGGCGCCACGGGCACGTTCCCCATGTCGGTCCAGGCGCCGATGCCGCCGAGCCGGAAGAACGAGTAGTGCCACCAGGCGCCGTAGTCGACCTTCTGGCCCATCGCATGGCCGAACTCGCCGTCGTTCGGGAGGTCGATCCCGACCTCCGCCTGGCGGCGCACGACCTCGACCGTCGCCTCGCGGAGATCGCGCTGGTACTCGTCCTCGTCGTACGGCTCCTCGTCGAACCGCTTGCGGTTGAGCTCGATCAGGTCGTCGGGGCGCGGCAGGCTGCCCGCATGGCTCGTCAGAATCCGGGTCACGGTGCTTCCTCCTCCTGGGATGTCGGCGGGAGCATACGACAGCGGCCGCGCTCGCTCTACCTCCGGAACAGGGACGTGAGGCGGAACAGCAACGGTCTCGGGCTCGAGCTAGTCGGGCAGCCCGGCGCTGCGGAGGCCCTGCGCCAGGCGGCTTCGAGCTTCCTGCCGGCAGTACAGGAAATCCCTCTCCAGGTCGGCGACCGAGAGGCCGGGTACGAGGGTAGTGACCCGGTCGGCGAGCTCTCTCGCCCTCTCGGTCTCGCCGTCCAGGGCATACGCCGCCGCGGCCATGATGTACGGCACGGCATGCCCGGGGCGTTCTCTGACGGCGACCTCGGCGGCGGAGGCGGCCTCGCCGTACCTGCCGGCCTGGAAATGGGCGAACGCGTAGTACAGCTGGAACTCCTCGCCGAAGATGTCGCGGGGGCTGAGTCGCACGCCGCGGTCGATGCAGGGGATGGCCTCGTCGGGCCGTCCCCCGAGCGCGTGCGCGGCTCCGAGGAGACCGTGGGCGTACGCGAAGTTGGGACTGACGTCGACCGCTCGGCCGAACGCAGCGACCGCCTCGGAGTCGCGGAGCGTCCCGACGCCGATGAACCCGCGAGCGAGGAACGCCCAGGGCTCATCGGGGTCGCAGAGAATCGCGCGATCGGCCGCCTCGGCGGCTTCCCTGAACGCCGCCTCGCGATCCTCCCAGCCCTGAAACGCTCGCCAGACAAGGCATACGGCGCGGAGTCCGTGCGCTTGCGCATAGCTCGAGTCGAGCGCGATGGCCCGGTCGAGCAGGTCCAGCGCTTCCCGCGTGCTCGGGTCGGAATGCTGGCTGTAGAGGAACATGGCGCGGAGAAAGCTCTCCCAGGCATCCAGGCTCTGCGGCGGCTTTCGCCTGACGCGCTCGTGCTCGGCCGCGTACACCTCGGGCTGGATGCAGCCGAGCACGCTGTCCGTGATCTCGTCCTGAATGGCGAAGACGTCCTCGAGTGCGCGGTCGTAGCGATCCGCCCAGAGATGGTTTCCGGTTTGCGCTTCGACCAGCTGAGCGGTGACCCGGATGCGGGTGCCGCTCGTGCGCACGCTCCCTTCGAGGACGTAGCGAACCCCTAGCTCGCTGCCGAGCTGACGGACGTCCACGTGGCGGCCCTTGTAGGTGAAGCTCGAGTTGCGCGCGATCACGAACAGCCACTTCAGCCGAGAGAGCCCGGTGATGATGTCCTCGGCGATCCCATCGGCGAAGTACTCCTGCTCGGCGTCGCCGCTCATGTTCGAGAAGGGGAGCACGGCGATGGACGGCTTGGCCGGGAGCGACAGCGCAGTGGTCGCCGCGGGCGAGGGAGTGGCCCGGTGCGAAGCGTCGCCTTCGATCCGGACGAAGGCGTCCACGAGCGGCTCGGCGGCCGGCATCGCGCCTGCCCAGAAGCGCTTGTTCTCCGCATCGCCCGAGTCGAACAAGTCGTCATAGCGGATCCGGTCGTCGCTCGGCGAGGCCCGCGCCACCGCACGCACCGCAAGCTCGCGTAACTGACGCGCGTTCGCCAGCTGGGGCGCCGCCGCCAGGTAGTACAGGGCCAGCTTCTCCACCGCTGCGAGCGGCCGGCCCGCCTCGAGCGCTGCATTCTGCATCTGGCTCAGCGCGACGAGCATCCGGTCGCCTGCGCCCATCGGGGAGATCTCCCATTCGTTCGACTCGGGCACACGGCTCAGCAGATCCCGGCCCTTCGGCCGCGCCGCGATTCGCTCCTTGAACTCCCCGATCGTCGCCCCCGAGCTGCCCGCCAGCACGAACACGAACCCGCCGCCCCGCTCCAGATTCACGTCGAGGAACGGCAACAGCAACTCGTACGGCCACGGTGCTTGCGGCTTCGCGTCCACCTCGTCCACGAGACACACCACCGGCCCGCTCCCGACCGCCTGCTCGAGGCCCGAGCGGAACTCCGCCTCGCTCAGCGTCGCCAGATTCAGCTCCCGGTACCCGGCGCGCGGAAGGGAGGCCGCCGCCTGCTCCACGAAGTAGGTCTTGCCGCTTCCGGGCGCCGCCCAGACCAGGTGGTTGTCGCGCCGCGGGGTGGGCTGCTCACACGCCTCCGCGATCCGCAACCGGGCGTCCTTCAGCCGTTGACGCACCCGCTCGTCGAACCGCATGTAGGAGCCGACGACCGCGTACTCCTCCATCCGCACGCTCGACAGGCCGCCCACGAGCGCTACGAGCTCGCGATCCACGGGCGCTACCGTCGACATCGTCTACCTGCGGAAGAGGAACGTGAACAGGAACAGCACGAGCCTCGCGTTCAGGAGCCTGAGCGCGTTTCGCCCCTCCCTGGGCGTGAGCTTGGCGGTGATCGGCATCGAGCCGTAGACCTTGCCCTTCATCACGAGGACGTTGCCCTCCCGCTCGAGCGAGGAGATCTCCATCAGCACGCTGTCGTCGGCCCCGTAGAGCTTCATCGTCATCGCCGGCCGATCCTGTCGAAGGCGATCCCGAGGTCCTCACACATCTGCATCGCCGTCGCCCGGCCGGCGCCGAAGACGCCGCCGCCGGGGTGCTGGAACGGCCCCACGAGGTAGAGGCGCTCGACGCCCGGCACCGTGTTCATGCCGAGGTCCGGGGTCGGCCGGTGCGAGCCGAACTGGTACAGGTACGGCGCCGCGCCGTGCAGGTCGCCCTTCTGGAAGCTCGCGGAGGCCCGTTCCATGTCGAGCGGGCTGTCGCAGACGTAGGCGATGATGTTGTCCGGGGTCGCGTTCTCGACGTAGGGAGCCATCCGGGAGAGCAGCGTCCGCGCGAACTCCTCCTTGACCTCGTCCCAGCGCTCCGGCCCGCCGTCCGGGTGCGCGTACGGGACGTAGTCCCAGACGTGCAGGGTCGCCTTCCCCGGCGGGCAGCGGCTCGGGTCGTGCCAGGACGGCGAGACGAGCCCGATCAGCGACGTGTCCGGCATCCGCCCGTAGCGCAGCGCGTCGAAGAACCGCCGCAGGACGTCCAGCGAGCCAGGCATCAGCTCGGTGAAGTAGGCGTCGTTGACGTGAGGCCCGGCCCTGAACCTGAGCGGCTCGTTCAGGGCGGCGTGGATCGTGAAGCACGAGTTCGCGGAGATCTCGACGCGCCCGGCGGCCCGGACGACGTCGTCGGCGAGCCCCGGGACGAGCCGGCCGAGCAGGTGCGGGTGGATGGCGCCGATCACGGCGTCCCTGGCCGCGTACTCGCTGCCGTCCTCGGTGACGACGCCGGCGGCACGGCCGTTCCTCACCACCACGCTCTCGACCGAGGTGTTGCTCTGAACCGTGCCGCCGTGATCCTCGATGCAGCGCACGAGCGCGGCCGTGAGCGAGCCGCTGCCGCCGACGCAGCAGCCGAAGCCGTACTGCTCCATGAAGCCGAGGAAGAGGAAGATCCCGATCCCCGTGCCCTTCTCCTCCGGGCCGGTCAGGTTCTCCGAGATCATCCGCGTGAAGAAGAGGCGCACCCGCTCGTGCTCGAAGGTGTCGACGATTATGTCGTACGGGCTCTTGTGCATGAGCGCGAAGAGCTCCCTCCCCTCCGCGCTCTGGTCGAGCATGGCGAGCGTCGCCCCGAGCGGAGCGGGCGGCGTGTAGAGCGACGCCGACAGCATCGGCAGGTAGCGCATCGCCGTGTCGGCGAAGCCGATGAAGGCGTCGGCGTCCCGCTCGGAGAAGCGGGCGATCTCCTCGTAGGTCTTCGAGCGATCGCGGTGCAGCGCGATCGTCGAGCCGTCGTCGAACACGCAGATGAACGGCACCTCGGGGTAGACGTACGCGAGCCCGTAGCGCGAGAGCAGCCCGAGCTCGTCGCTTCGGAGCAGCGGGTTGCCCTGGATGAAGATGTGGCCCGTCGAGAACCAGTCGTGCAGGAAGCCGGGCCCCGTCAGCTCCGCGGTGACGACGCCGCCCCCGAACCAGGGGTTGCGCTCGAGCACGAGCACGTCCTTGCCGGCGGCCGCGAGATAGGAGGCTGCGACGAGCCCGTTGTGGCCGGCCCCGATCGCGACGATGTCATGCGTCGTGGACACCCTGAACCTCCCCCGCTTTCGTGGACAGTACCGCACCCTTCGCCTCGAGCTGGTAGCGGACGAGCGCCGCGTACCGGTAGGCGGCGTGCACGAGCTTCCCGTACGGGAACGTGACGTAGAGCCCGCCGAGCACGCCGAGGTGGAGGATCAGCATCGGCCCCAT
>JBBILK010000229.1:0-5397 GCA_037444965.1 Actinomycetota bacterium
GCCCTGATCCGCAGGACGACCGTCTCCTGCTCGGGGTACTTGATGCCGCTGTAGTTCGACGCCCAGACGTAGCGGACGCCGACGGGGTCGGTCGGGCGGTCGTAGAGGTCCCACCGGTCCCAGGCGAGGAACGCGTCCTTGGCCACGGCCGGCGAGGTCGAGGCGGCGACGGCGACGAGCACGAGCACCGCGCCGAGCACGGCCGCGGTGGCGACCCCCCGGACCGGCCTCGCGTCCCGGCGGGTCAGGTAGAGGATCGCGAGCAGGACGGCGAGCACGAGCCCGCCCGTTCGCAACGGGCTCGTCGCGCCTCCTGCCGCGGCCACGGTCGCCGGGATGCCCGTGCCGACGAGCAGGCAGACGCTCGCGAGCAGAGGCCGCCCGCGGGCGAGCAGAAGCGAGCAGAGGACGGTGAACCCGAAGATCGCGAGCAGGACGAGGCCCGCGAGCTCCGGATGGTCGGCCCGGCCGAAGCCGGGGTCGGTCTCGTAGACGTCGAGGAACCCGTCGCGAAGTGCGGTCCCGATCGGTCCCCAGAAGTCGTGGTCGGGGCCGCGGCGCATCTCGGTGACCGGGATCTCGAAGGCGACGCCGAAGGCGACGATCGCCGCGGGCACGAGCACGGCGAGGGCGACGAGCAGGCGCCGGGTGAGCAGGTACGCGGCGGCCGGGGCGAGCGCGAGCGCCACGACTGCGAGCAGGTCGAGGAGCGGCTCCGGCTCGCCCTCGAGGTCGAGCCAGGCGACGCAGAGGAGCGCGGTCGCGATCGCGATCAGCGCGAGCGTCCTAGCCAACCGCTTCTCCAGCGAACGCAGCGGGACCGAGCCGGAGAGCGAGGTCGTCGCCCTTCCGGAACACGCAGACGGCGATGCCGGCGTGCTCGAGGCGGGCGATCTGCCCGCGGACGTCCACGGCCGGCTGCACGGATCCGTCCTCCTCGGCGAAGCTCACCGGGTCGACGTACACGAGCGAGGCTCCCCGCCGCGAGACCGAGCGCTGCAGGAGGCGGTCGGCGAGTCGCGGGGTCAGCCCGGAGGTGACGAGGCAGAGCTCGAGCGCCTTCGCGACCGGGCCGACCCCCTCGACGAGCAGCCCCGCCACCGAGTTGCGGCCGTCCGGCTCGACGGACGCGAGCAGCTCGAGAGCGAGCCCCCACTCGCCCTCGAGCGAGTGCACCTGCTGGTAGCGGGGCTCGGCCGCGTTGATCACGAGGCCGGCGCGCCTGCCCCGGCCCGCGTAGGCGCGCAGGATCGAGCCGGCGGCGCTGACGATGGCCTCGAAGCTCGACTCCGCACCGCTGCCGACGACGAAGCTCGCGTCGGCGTCGAGGACGACGAGTGTCTCGTCGCGGGGCGAGTCCTCGAGGTCCTTGACCATCAGCTGGCCTCGCTTCGCGGTCGAAGGCCAGTGGACGCGGCGCAGCGACTCGCCGTGCGCGTACTCGCGCACGGAGTGGAGATCGAACCCCGACGGCCGGCGCAGCAGCAGGCGGCGCCCCTCCTGCATCCGCGAGCCCGTCTCGGAGAAGAGGGCGCCGAGCTCGGCGATGCGGGGGTAGACGAGGATCGCGCCCGGCACGTCGAGCACGCTCTCGCGGCGCTCGAGGCCGAACGGGTCGTCGACGACCACGTCCGCCTGCTCGATCGGGAAGCGGCCGCGCGGCGCCGACTCGATCACGTACTCACCGATCAGGCGCTGCTCGTGGCGCTCGAGCAGGACGCGGCGCGCGCCGAGCCGGTCGATGCGCTCGACCAGCTGCAGGCTCCTCGGGAGGATGCGACCGTCGAGCTCGAGCTCGAGGCGCACCGGCACGTCGTCCCCGGCGACGTGGTCGCCGCCGACCACCTGCCGTCTCAGCCGCGCCGGCCTGCCGGCGATCCGCACCCAGACGGCCGCCACGACGACGGCGAGCACGAGACCCACGCCGATCGGGTACAGCGCCTCGGAGCCGAAGGCCCAGCCTGCAAGGTAGGTCGCGCCGCCGAGTGCCAGAGCGAAGCGACCGCGGTCCGTGAGCATCGCCTACACGGGGACCGGCGTGTGCTCGACGACCTCTTTCACGATCGCGACCGCGTCGAGGCCCGAGGAGCGCGCTTCCGGCGCGAGGATCAGGCGGTGAGCGAGCACGGCCGGAGCGACGGCCTTGACGTCGTCCGGGACGACGTAGTCGCGCCCCTCGAAGAGCGCCCGCGCCTTGGCGACGCGAAGCAGCGCGATGCCCGCCCGCGGGCTCGCACCGAGGTAGAGCCTCGCCTCCGAGCGCGTGTGGCGGAGGAGGCCGACGACGTAGCGGTTGAGGCTGTCCTCCACGTACACGGCTCTCGCGTCGGCGATCGCCGACAGCAGCTCGGCGCGGCTGGCGACCGCCTCGAGGTCGTCGAGAGGCTGCTGGCTCGTTTGCTCGGAGAGCATCCGCGCTTCCTCGGCGAGCGGCGGGTAGCCGATCGAGATCCGCATCGTGAAGCGGTCGAGCTCGGCCTCCGGGAGCGGGTAGGTGCCTTCGTACTCGATCGGGTTCTGGGTCGCGAGCACCATGAACGGCCGCTCGAGCCGGTACGAGATCCCGTCGACCGTCACCTGGTGCTCCTGCATGCACTCGAGCAGCGCCGCCTGCGTCTTCGGCGACGCGCGGTTGATCTCGTCGACGAGGAGCAGGTTCGCGAACACCGGCCCGGCCCTGAACTCGAACTCGTTCGATCGCTGGCTGAAGACGTTGACCCCGGTGACGTCGGACGGCAGCAGGTCGGGCGTGAACTGGAGGCGCGAGAACGAGCAGCCGACGGACTTCGCGAGCGCCTTCGCGAGCGTGGTCTTCCCGACGCCGGGGAAGTCCTCGATGATCAGATGACCCTCGGAGAGCAGGCAGAGCACGGCGTGCTGGAGCGTCTCCTCGGGGGCGTGAATCACCCGCCCGAGGTTGTCGATCACGCGGCGGGCGAGCCCGGCCGAGGCCGAGCTGGTCCGGTCGGCGGCGCTTCGCACGGCAGCTTGCTCTTCCATCATCCTCCTTTCAGGAGGGTCCTCTCAGGAGGGCCTCGGCCTCATCGAGGATAGCCGCGGCGCACGCACGCTTGCTCTGCTTGTCGAGACGGCGTTCCGCCCCCTCGCGGATCAGCGTCACCTCGTTCTCCTCGCTCTCGAACCCGATGTCGGAACGGGATACGTCGTTGAAGACGATCAGGTTCACGTTCTTGCGCTCGCGTTTCGCGCGGGCGGCTTCGAGGCCGGCCTCGCCCTCGTCGGCGGCGAAGCCGACGAGCACCTGGCCCTCGCGGCGGCGCCTTCCGAGCTCGGCGAGGACGTCGGTCGTGGGCTCGAGCCGGAGCGTCCACGACGCTCCGTCCTTCTTCCGCTTGGTCGCGAGCGCCTCGGCCGCCCGGTAGTCGGCGACCGCGGCCGCCATCACGACGAGATCGGCGTCCGCCCGGGCGAGCGTCTCGCGCTCGAGGTCGGCTGCGGTCGGGGCCTCGACCACCTCGACGCCGGCCGGCGGCTCGACGGCGAGGTTCGCCGCGATCAGCGTCACGGTCGCTCCCCGCCGCGCCGCCTCGGCGGCAAGGGCGGCGCCCATGCGGCCGCTCGAGCGGTTGCCGAGGAAGCGCACGGAGTCGATCGGCTCGCGCGTTCCACCCGCCGTCACGACGACCCGGACGCCGGCGAGGCTGCCCACCGCCGCCGGCTCGAGCAGCTTGCGACAGCGCTCGAGGATCGCCTCCGGCTCGCTCATCCGGCCCGGGCCGATCTCCCCCTCGGCGAGCTCCCCTCGCTCCGGCCCGATCAGCTCGACTCCGCGCTGCTCGAGCAGGGCGACGTTCGCGCGCGTCGCCGGGTGCTCCCACATGCGGGCGTTCATCGCCGGCGCGGCGAGGACCGGGCCCCGGTACGCGAGCGCGGCCTGGGTGAGGACGTTGTCGGCGAGCCCGTGAGCGAGCTTCGCGAGCGTGTTCGCCGAGAGCGGAGCGATCACCAGGAGGTCGGCCGAGACGAGGTGTGGGTAGAGCTCCGTCAGCTGCTCCCGGCGGGCCAGCGCCTCGAACGTCATCGCCGAGACGAACTGCTCGGCACCGGGCGTGAGCACCGGCGTCACCTCGTGACCCTCGCGCACCAGCAGGCGGCAGAGCTCGCAGGCCTTGTAGACCGCGATGCCACCGGAGACGCCGAGGAGAACGCGGGCCATGTCTGCCGGCCGGTCCGCCCGGCCGCACGAGACCGTCAGGCCTTGGTCTCGACCTCGATCTTGCCCTGCGCGACCTCCTCCAGGGCAATCGTGAGGTAGTTCTTGGATCGGGACTCGACGAGCGGGGGCGGGAAGTCGTCGAACGTGCCCTCGCCCAGCTGATGGTGGTAGTTGTTGATCTGCCGGGCCCGCTTCGCCGCCGCGATCACGAGGGCGTAGCGCGACTCGACCCGATCGAGCAGCGTGTCGATTCTGGGCTGGATCATCGCGCCGGAATTGTACCTGCCGTACCGATCTCCCGGCTCACGACCCGGTCCAGCTCGGCGACCGCCCGCCCGAGCTCGTCGTTCGTGACGACGTAGTCGAAGTCGGCGGCCTCGTCCAGCTGCCGCCGTGCGAGCTCGAGCCGCTCGCCGATCTCCCCCGCGCTCTCGGTGGCGCGCTCCCGGAGCCGGCGTTCGAGCTCGCCGAACGTCGGCGCCGCGACGAAGATCGAGACGGTCTCGGGCCGGCTCTCCTCGACGGCTTTCGCTCCCTGCGTCTCGAGCTCGAGGATGCAGCTTCGCCCCGCCGAGAGGATGCGGTCGACCTCGGCGTGGAGGGTCCCGTAGCGCTGTCCCGAGACGTACACGACGTGCTCGAGGAACTCGCCGGCCGCGATGCGGCGGTCGAACTCCTCCTCGGAGAGGAAGTAGTACTCGCGCCCGTCGCTCTCCCCGGGCCGGCGTGGCCGCGTCGTCGCCGAGATCGCCACCTCGAGGTCGCGCCGGCGCTCGACGAGCGCGCGGATGAGCGTGCCCTTCCCCGCGCCCGACGGCCCCGTGATCACGAAGAGCTTGGGGCCGGGCTCGGTCAGTGTCTGAACAGGTTGACCAGCTCTTGCCGCTGGCGGTCGGAGAGGCCCGCGATCGTCTTCGACGGGCTGATCCGGCACTGGTTGAGGAAGCGTGCAGCCTTGACGCGGCCGAACTTCGGGACCGCCATCAGCATGTCGAAGACCTTCGCCGTCCCGACGTACTCGGGCGGGCTGGAGAGGATCTCCTCGATCTGGACGGTCCCGCTCTTCAGGTCCTTCTTGAGCTGCGCGCGCCGGACGCGGATGTCATTCGCCCGGCGCAGCGCTTCCATGCGCTGGTCGAGCGACCTCGTCGGCGCCTGTCCCTGCGTCTTGGAGGCGGTCATGGAGCGCCGATTCTAGCAGCGCTGCGGCCACGTTCAAG
>JBBILK010000230.1:0-4056 GCA_037444965.1 Actinomycetota bacterium
TTAGCTGAAGTGGTCTAGACATTACTGCGGTATGTGTCGATACTCAAGAGCCAATTCCGTAAAAGTGGACTGAGCGATCGCGTTGGGCATGCTGACGTCCCTGGCTGGGTGGTCCCTTCGCCCCGGCCCGCTCCACCGGCGCCTCGCCGAGGCGCTCCGCGGCGCGATCGACCGCGGCGAGATCGTTCCCGGGACGCGGCTTCCCGCGGAGCGCGCGCTCGCCCGGATGCTCGCCGTCAGCAGGGGCACGGTCGTCGCCGCCTACGCAGCGCTTCGCCGGGAGGGGATCGTCGAGAGCCGGCAGGGCAGCGGTACGTACGTGGTCCGGCGCGGCGAGGCAGACCGCCGGCCGGCCGGACCCTTGCCGGCCGGGCGAATCCGCCGGTCGCTCGGCGTCGCCGCACTCGTCGCGGGCGCGGACGGCGCGATCGACCTCACCGCGGCGACGGTGCCGGCGGACGGGCTGCTCTCCGACGAGGTCGTCGCCGCCGCCCTCGCCGACCCTCAGGTGGCGCGCGGCAACGGCTACGCGCCGCTCGGGATCACCTCGCTGCGGCGGGCGATCGCAGCTCACCTGAGCTCCGAGGGGCTGGCCACGGCGGAGGAGCAGGTGCTCGTCACCAGCGGCGCGCAGCAGGCGATCGGCCTCGTCGCCTCGCTGCTCTGCGGCCGGGGCGACCACGTCGCGATCGAGAGCCCGTCCTTCCCGGGCGCGATCGACGTGCTCGCGGGCCTCGGCGCCCGCGCGGTTCCGATCCCCGTGGGGCAGGGCGGCGCCCGGGTCGACGTGCTCCGGGAGGCGGCTCTCGACCTCCCGCTCCGGCTCGTCTACCTGATCCCCACCTACCAGAACCCGACCGGCACGGTGTTGCCCGAGGACGCGCGGCGCGAGGTCGCGCGCCTCGCCGGCGACCTCGACCTCCCCGTCATCGACGACCGCACGACCGCCGAGCTCGTCGTCGAGGGAACCCCGCCGCCGCCGATCGGGGCCTTCGCGCCCGACGCGCCCGTGCTGACCATCGGCTCGATGAGCAAGCTGTTCTGGGGCGGTCTTCGGATCGGCTGGGTGCGGGCCAGCGAGCCGCTCGTCGCCCGCCTCGCGCAGCTGAAGGTTGTCGCCGACCTCAGCTCCTCGGCCGTCTCGCAGGCGCTCGCAGCGGTGCTCCTCCCGCGGGCGAGCAAGGTGAGAGCGATGCGACGCCGCCAGATCGCCGCCGCCTCCTCGCTGCTCGCGAGGCTGCTCGGCGAGCAGCTGCCCGACTGGTCCTGGACGATGCCCTCGGGCGGCCTGACCCTGTGGGCGAAGCTCCCGCGAGGGGACGCAGAGGAGCTCGCACAGGTTGCCCTCCGCCACGGCGTGGTCGTGCTGCCGGGCCCGACCGCCTCGCCGGAGTACGAGCACCGCGACTTCGTCAGGCTTCCGCTCCTGCGCGAGCCCGAGGTGCTCGAGGAGGGGATCGGCCGCCTGGCTGCCGCGTGGAGGAGCTACGAGCCGGGAGCCGTGCCGGCGCCGCGCACGGTGCTCAGCGTGGTCGTGTAGTCGCCGGCGCCGACGCTGCGGTAGAAGGCGGCGGCCCGCTCGAGCTCCGCGTCGGCCTCCGCGTTCCTTCGTGCCGCCACGAGCGCTCGAGCAGCCCGGAGCCGGGAGGCTGCCTCGTCGGGCAGAGCGCCGATTCGCGCGTAGAGGCCGGCGGCCGCGCCGAAGTCGCCAGCGGCAAGAGCGCGGGCGGCCTCCAGCCAGGGCGTCCGCTTGCGCACCTCGGCGGTCGCGCGAAGGAGATCGTCGCCGCGGCCGAGGTCCGAGAGGGCGACGGCGAGGTCGTGGAGCCAGAGGTAGGCGACGGGCGTCTGCCGATCTCCCTGCACGAGCGCGAGGAGCTCGTCCGCCGCCGCCTCCGCTCGGGGACGATTCCCGGCCGCCGCCCACGCGCGGGCCGCGAACGCAAGCGCGGGGTAGAGCGCCTGCGGATCCCTCACGGTGCGCGCGAAGTCGAGCGCCTTCGCAACGTCGTCGAGCGCCTCCTCGACCAGGGCGCGGGCAAGGCGGACGCGGCCTCGCAGCACCCGGCAATAGACCTCCTGATAGTGGTGATCCCCCGCCTCGCACTCCGCGATGAACGAGCCCGCAGCGGCGAGCGCCTCGTCCCACCGGCCCGTCCAGTACGCCTCGCCGCACCGCTCCACGCGAAGCCACGTGACGGCCTTCGCGTCCCCGAGACGCTCGGCAACTCGCTGGGCGCGGCCCCGGAGCTCGATCGCCTGCGGAAGGTCGCCGAGGTCGGTCACCGTGTCGGCGAGGTTGATGTACCCGGTCGCAGCCTCGAGCGAGCCCAGCTCCTCCGCCATGGCGATTCCCTGCCGGAACTCCGCCATGCCGTCCTGGTCGCCGAGCTCGAGCTTCGCGTCGCCGATCGTCATCAGTGCCTTCGCCTTCACCTCGTCCAGCCCGAGCTCCTCGGCCATCGCCAGCGCCTCGTGCGCGATGCGGAGGGCTTCCTCGCTTCGAGCGGCGACGACGAGGCTGCGCGAGAGGGCGGCAAGTGCCCACGCCTTCGCGGCAGAGGGGGGTGCTCCCTCGAGAAGCCGAAGAGCCCGTTCGTAATGGGCGGCGGTACGGGTACTTTCGCCCGCTCGGAACGCGAGCAGGCCGAGGAGCACCTCGGACTCGGCCGCGGTCTCCAGGTCGCCGGCGACGAGCAGCGCGTCCCGGGCCTCGACGAGGATGTCGGCGCCGGTCTCCGCAGCGTGGTAGAGCGACTGCCCCTGTCGGAAACGAAGGGTCGGCCACTCCGGATCGTCAGGAGGCCACAGCTCGAGCGCCTGCGTGTAGAACTGCGCCGCAACAGCGAATGCCTTCAAGCCGGCGGCCCGGTCGCCGGCCAGGCGCAGGGCCACCCGTGCGCGTGCCCGCAGTGCGGTCGTGTCCTGTCCGGAGGCCGGGGCGAGCTCGAGGGCGCGCGCGTAGTGGTGGGCGTACGTCTCCGCGTGGTCTTCCACTCGACCGAGCGACTCGATCCAGTCGGCGGCCAGGCGGTGCTTCTCCAGCCGCAGGCTGCGGGGGATTCGACCGTACGCGACGTCGCGAACGAGCAGGTGGCGGAAGGAGTACTCGGTCTCGCCCTCGAGGGTCGAGAACCGCTCGCGCCGCAGGAACTGCCTGCGCTCGAGCGAGCGAAGGTGCTCGTCCACGGCCGGTCTCGGGCTGCCGCCGACGTGGGCAACGGCTCCCGCCCACAGCGTCCTGCCGACGACAGCCGCGTCCTGGAGCACCGCCTTCTCCTCGAGCGGGAGCGCGTCGAGCCGCGCCGCGATGATCCCCTGGACCGACTCCGGTACGGGCAACTGTCCGTCCGCAGTGCCCGGCCGGTGGGCTGCGAGCATACGCACGAACTCCTCGGCGTAGAGCGGGTTGCCCCCGGCGCGGGAGACCAGGGTCGTCTTCAGCTCGGGCTGAGCCGGGAGACCAGCCTGCTCGAGCAGCTCGTCGAGGAGCTCCGCGGTCTCCGCGTCGGAAAGCGCCGGGACCGTGACGGTGACGGCGTTTGGCTTCCCGGCGCCCCAGCCGGCGCGGCGGGCCAGGAGCTCCGGACGAGCGGTGCAAATCGCGAGCAGCGGCACGTCGCCCGCCCACTCGACGAGGAACTCGACGAAGTCGAGCAACCCCTCGTCGGCCCAGTGCAGGTCCTCGAACACGAGCACGAGCGGACGCTGCTCCGCGAGCGACTCGAAGAAGCGCCGCCACGCGGCGAAGTGCTCGCCGAGGTCGCCGTAGCGGTCGCGTGGCCCAAGACCGGCGAGCAGGGCCAGGTGGCTCTCGACCCAGGTCGCCTCGTCGGTGCCGGCGAAGCATTCCGAGAGCTCGCGGCGCAGCTTGTCGGCCGCCTCGGCGGCCGTGTCCGTGTCGAGGATCCCTGCCTGGGCCTTGACGATCTCGACGAGCGGCGAGAACGTCACTTCCTCCCCGTACGGCAGGCAGGCGCCGCGACGCCAGAAGACGAGCTCGGGGTCGTCCTCGATGACCGAGGAGAGCTCGAAGACGAGCCGGGACTTTCCGAT
>JBBILK010000230.1:4066-5384 GCA_037444965.1 Actinomycetota bacterium
CACCCCCCAGGCCGGCGCCTCCGGCGGGATCAGCGTCGGCGGCCCGACGAGCGTCACGAGCTGGGCGGTGCGCTCGTCTCGGGCCCGGGCGAACGCATCGCAGAGGAGCTGCACCTCTCCGAGGCGTCCGACGAGAGGCGCGCGCCCCCGGTCGGGGAGGTCGGCTCCGATCCGCGACCGGGCGGCAACGGCTTCCCAGGCAAGGACCGGGCTCGCCTTCCCCTTCGCTTTCACGGGCTCGAACGCGCGGTACTCGACGGCGCGCGCCGTCGCGAGGTAGGTGGCCTCGCCGACGAGGATGCCGTTCACGGGAGCCGCAGCCTGCAACCGTGCCGCGACGTTCACGAAGTCCGCGACGATGCGCTCGCCCTCGCCCGGCCGGACGTTGGCGAGCAGTGCCTCGCCGGTGTTGACGCCGATCCGCACGGCGAGGGGTGAGGCTCCTGCGCCCTCGCCGAGCTCCGCCATCGCGTCGCGGATCGCGAGCGCGGCGCGGACGGCGCGCTCGGGGTCGTCTTCGTGCGCGCGGGGCGCACCGAACACGGCCATCACGGCGTCGCCGATGAACTTCTCGACCGTGCCGCCGAGCTGCGCGACCGTCAGGCGTAGCTGACGGTGGAACGGCTCGAGCACCTGCCTCACGTCCTCCGGGTCGAGGCGGTCGGCGAGGCTCGTGAAGCCGACCAGGTCGGCAAAGAGGACGGTGAGCGTCCTGCGCTCGGCGCGGGCAGCGTGCTCCGTGTCATCGAGGAGAATCCCGCACGCTCCGCAATAGCGGAACCCCTCCGGGCTGGTCTGGCCACAGCTCGAGCAGACCGGCATGCCCTGAGGGTACCCGCGGGCGGCAGTAGGCTTCGCGCGGTGGCCGGAGGGAGGACTCTCTACCGTTGGGAGTGGGCGCTCGACGCGGACCCCGCGGCTCTCTGGCCGTTCGTCGCCGATACGAATCGCTTCAACCGGGATACCGGCACACCCGAGATCCACGACGACGGCGACCTCGCTCGGCCCGGGAACGGGCGCCGCCGGCTCCGCCTCTCCGTGCTCGGCCGACAGATCCCCTACGAGGAGCAACCGTTCGAGTGGATACGGCCGGAGCGCTTCGGCGTCGAGCGGCGCTACCTCGCCGGGCCGATCGCCGAGCTCCGGGTGCTGCTCGAGCTCGAGCCCCGGAGCGGAGGAGGAAGTCGCCTCGCCTATTCGATCTGGGCCCGGCCGAGGGGTCTGCTCGGGCGCGTTCTCCTGCCGGTCGCCGTCGGGCGGATCGCGAGACGACGGTTCGAGCGCACGTTCCGCCGCTACGACCGGCTGGCTGTCGAGC
>JBBILK010000231.1:0-5373 GCA_037444965.1 Actinomycetota bacterium
GACCGCGCCCGGCCGCACGATTCGCGGCTCGACGCCGGTCAGGTCGAGCACGGTCGACGGGATCCCCGGCAGCTCGCCCGCGTCGACGACCGCGCCGGCAGCCTCGCGAAGCTCGGCCGGCACGTCCTCGACCCGCCGCGACTCGGGCGCCCCGTGGCGGTTCGCGCTCGTCGAGGCGACGACCCCGACGCGATCGAGCACCGCGCGCGCCGGCTGCGGCAGCTCGGGCACGCGCACCCCGATCGTCTCCGGACGCTCCCCGCACAACCAGCGGAACCGCCTCGCCGGATTCGGGAGCACGAGCGTGTACGCCCCCGGCAGGAGCGCGCGGGCGGCGACCGCCGCGCGGCCGCGCAGCTCGGGGACGGCGTCCAGGATCACTTCGAGGTCCGCCGCCATCAGCGCGCAGGGCATCGCCGTCGGTCTTTGCTTGAGGGCGTACAGCGCCAGGGCCGGCGCCTCGCGGTAGCCGTCCGCGACGAGGCCGTAGACGGTGTCCGTGGGCAGGATCACCGCCTTCCCCGCCCGGATCGCCGCCACCGCCTCCTCGATCATGGCGCGACACTATCCGAGGGCCTGCGCCCCTCGACCACGCGGTCGCGACCGGCGAGGTCTCGGACGACCCCGACCTCGTCGTACCCGAGCACCCGCAGCTCGGCCGCCACCGCTCGCGCGCGGGCGTCGAACGACTCGAGCACGAGCCAGCGGGCCGGGCGCAGGATCCCGAGCGCGGCACGGGCGAGGGCCTCGGTCTCGCCGTGCCCGAAGACGGCCTCGGCAGGCTCGTACAGCCTGACCTCCGGGTCGAGCAGGCCGGCCTCGGCCGGCTCGACGTACGGCGGGTTCGAGACGACGAGGTCGAACGGGCCCTCGAGCCCGGCGACGAGATCGCCCTGCACGAGCTCGACCCGGTCCGCGAGCCCGCACCGGGCCCGGTTCTCCGCGGCTACGGCGAGCGCGCCGGCCGAGATGTCCGTCGCCACCACCCGCGCGCCCGGGTGCTCGTCCGCGATCGCGAGCGCGATCGCGCCCGAGCCGGTGCCGACGTCGAGGACGAGCGGCGCCTCGAGGTCGCAGATCCGATGGAGCGCTCGCTCGACCGTGACCTCCGTCTCCGGGCGCGGGACGAGCACGCGCGGGTCCACGAGCAGCGTCAGGTGCCGGAAACCCCACTCGCCCAGGATGTACGCCGCCGGCTCCCGGGCGGCCCGCCGGGCCACGTACCCGAGAAACCGGCGCGCCTCGTCTGCTCCGAGGACGCGCTCCGGGACGGCGTGGAGGTCGGTGCGGGTCGCTCCGAGCGCGTGAGCGAGCAGCAGCTCGGCATCGACCCGGGGCGCCTCGCAGCCGGCGCCGGCCAGCCTCAGGCCAGCCTCCCGGAGCGCCTCCCGGACCGTCACGCGGTGACGGCGGAGGCCTCGAGCGCGCGCCGGCGCTCCTCGGCGCTCAGGGCCTCGGTGAGCTCGTCCAGCTCGCCCTGGAGGATCGCGTCGAGCCGGTAGAGCGTCAGCTTGATCCGGTGGTCGGTGACCCGGCTCTCGGAGTAGTTGTAGGTGCGGATCTTCTCGGACCGCTCGCCCGTGCCGATCTGCGCCCGCCGGGTCGCCGACAGCTCCGCCTGCTGGCGCTGGCGCTCGAGCTCGTAGAGGCGCGCTCGTAGCACGCGGAGCGCCTTCTGCTTGTTCTGGAGCTGCGACTTCTCGTCCTGCATGGCGACCACGAGCTTCGTCGGGAGGTGCGTGACGCGCACCGCGGAGTCGGTCGTGTTCACGCTCTGCCCGCCCGGGCCGGTCGAGCGGTAGACGTCGATCTTCAGGTCGGCGGGGTCGATCTCCACCTCGACCTCCGCCGCCTCCGGCATCACCGCCACGGTCGCCGTCGAGGTGTGGATCCTCCCCTGCGACTCCGTCACGGGGACGCGCTGCACGCGGTGCGTTCCTCCCTCCCACTTGAAGACCGAGTAGGCGCCTTCGCCCTTGACCGCGAACGTCACCTCCTTGAAGCCGCCGGCCTCGTTCGGGCTGGAGCCGAGCAGCTCGACGCCGAACCCCCGGCGCTCCGCGTAGCGGGTCAGCATCCGCAGGAGGTCGGCGGCCCAGAGCGCCGCCTCGTCACCGCCGACGCCCTGGCGGATCTCGACGATGACGTCCTTCGTGTCGTTCGGATCCCGCTCCACCAGCGCCAGCTTGAGCTCGTCCTCGAGCTCCGCGAGGCGCCGTTCCGCGTCCGGGAGGAGCTCGCGGAGAGCGGGGTCGGATCGCGCGAGATCGACGTCGTCCCGCGCCTCGCGCCACTCCTGCGCGAGCCGGTGCGGTTCCTCGAGCTCCTTCAGGCGGCGCCCGAGCGCCGCCGCCGCCTGCCGGTCGGAGAAGACTGCAGGATCGCCGAGGCGCTCCTGCGCGTCCGCGTAGGAGCGCTCGAGCTCGTCGATCAGCTGGTCGATCGTGGCCATCTCGCCCATTGTAGGGCCGGTCTCCGCGGCCCCCGCCGGGGCGAGGGCCCTACGCGAGCGAGGCCGAGTGCGTGATCGTGACGCCGGCGAGCGCCTTCGAGACCGGGCACCCCTCCGCCGCGGCTGCCGCCGCCGCCTCGAAGCCGGCCGCGTCGAGCCCCGGGACGCGACCCTCGACGGCGAGATGGCTGCCGGTGATCCCGACCCCTGCCTGGAAGCCGACGGTGGCCGTGACCTTCAGCTCCTCGGGCGGGTTCCCGCCCTGCGTCAGCCCGTGCGAGAGGGCCATCGAGTAGCAGGCCGCGTGCGCCGCCGCGATCAGCTCCTCCGGACTCGTCGCCTCTGCACCCTGCTCGGAGCGCATCGGCCAGGTGACGGCCACCCCGCCGAGCGTCCCGCTGCCCGTGCTGACGACGCCGCCTCCCTCCATGAGGCTTCCCTTCCAGGTCACTTCCGCGCGCTTCTCGACAGCCATCGTTCGCTCCTTTCAATCGGTCTAATTTGCTATGACGTCTTTGCCGAACGGCGAAGCAGTCACGCCATGATCTCGACGCGGCGTTCCTCCGGCGTCAGTCGGCCTTCCAGGCGGAGGACCTCGCGGAGCGCGCGGATCGACACCTCGACCTGATCCAGGGTCGGTTGCCGGGTCGTCAGGCGCTGCAGCCACAGCCCGGGTGCGAGCAGCGTTCTCAGCGCCGGGTTCTGCGGGTGGCGGCCGGCGAACCGGATCACCTCGTAGGCGAGCCCGGCGATCAGCGGCAGCGCGAGCACGCGCGACAGGATCAGCCAGTACCAGGCCGGGCGACCGAACAGCGCGAAGACGAAGATCGCGATCACCATCACGTAGAGGAGAAAGGCGGTGCCGCAGCGGACGTGCAGGAGGCTGTGGCGCTGCACCGTCTCCGGCTCGAGCTCGGCGCCGGCCTCGTAGGCGTTGATCGCCTTGTGCTCCGCCGCGTGGTACTGGAAGACGCGCCGGAGATCCGGCCAGAGCGAGATCAGCGCCAGGTAGGCGACGAAGATGAGGACGCGGATCAGGCCCTCGACGATCACGAACCACCACGTGCTCTCGATCGGGAGCCAGCTCGTGATCAGCGCCGGCGAGACCTTGAAGAGGAGCACGGCGAAGCCGATCGCGACGGCGAACGCGAAGATGATCTGGGCCCGGGTCAGCTCCGCCGGCGAGGCGCCGTCCTCCTCCTCGGCTCCGGGCTCCTGCGCCGCGTAGTTCGCCGAGATCGCGAGCGCGCGGAAGCCGATCGCGAGTGACTCGCCGAGCGCGACGACCCCGCGGACGACCGGCACGCGCAGCCAGGGGTGGCGAACGAGAGCCGAGGCGATCGGCCGGTTGACCTCGGCGATCTCCCCGTCCGGCTTGCGCACGGCCATCGCCCAGGCGGTCGGCCCGCGCATCATCACGCCCTCGAGCACGGCCTGGCCGCCGATCGGCGCGCTCACGGCGCTTCCGCCCTCCGGGTGAAAGCGCTAGCTAGGCCGTCCATCGCCCGAGGGCTATTAAGCTTCTCGGCCCGTCAGGGCCGAGAAGCCCGAGCCTTCTCGAGACGGCGCTGGAATCGCTCCACCCGGCCGCCGGTGTCGACCAGCTTCTGCCGGCCGGTGTAGAACGGATGGCACGCCGAGCAGATCTCCACGTGGAGCTCCGGCTTCGTCGACCGCGTCGTGAACGTGTTCCCGCAGGAGCACCTGACCGTCGCCATGACGTACTCGGGGTGGATGTCCGCCTTCATCCCGGCCGAGGATACCAGACGCGTTTCCGCGCCCCGGCCGGCGGCTGCTACATGAGCGTGTAGTCGGGCCCGTCGCCGCCCTCGGGCGGCGTCAGCCGGCCGCCCTTCGCGGTGATCGCACCGCACTGCACGCAGTTGGACGCCGCCACTTCCACGGTGACGCTCCCATCGCTCTCGGCTTCCTCGGCGATCTCGTAGACCTGGGCCGGGCACATCCGCACCCACGTCTCCGCGAGCTCGCGGGGGACGTGCCGCTCGACGCGGATGTGATTCGGCGCGTCGTCCCGGGTCCGGTTGCCGGAGGCGTAGACGCTCGAGAGCTTGTCGAAGGTGAGCACTCCGTCCGGCTTCGGATAGCTGCGCGCCCGGTCGCCGATCTCCATCGGCGAGTCGGCGTCCGCGTCGAGGCGGGCGGTCCCGCGCGGAAACCGGCCCAGGGAGCCGGTGGCCGCACCGGCCAGGATCGTTCCGCCGACGAAGCCGTGCCGGAAGGAGGGGCGCATGTTCCGCACCTTCCAGAGGTCCTGCCAGATGAAGCTCTTGCGCACCGCCTCGTCGTAGGACGCGAGCTCGCCCGGCGTCCAGGCGGTCGAGCCGGGCGCGATCGCACCGGCGGCGCTCTCGGCAGCGAGCATCCCCGACGCCATCGCGTAGTGGATCCCTTTCAGGGCAGGCACGTTCACGAACCCGGCGGCGTCGCCGACGATCATCCCGCCGGGGAAGTGGAGCCGCCGGGGAAGCGCCTGGAGCCCGCCCTCGGGGATCGTCTTCGCGCCCCAGGCAAGACGCGTGCCGCCCTCGAGGATCGGCCGCACGAGCGGATGGAGCTTCAGCTCCTGGAGGAGATCGTGCACCGAGAGGGTCGCGTCGGTGTAGTCGAGACCGGCGACGAGCCCGATCGCGACCATGGTCTCGCCGAGCGGGTAGACGAAGCTCCCCCCGAACTCCCGCCGGGAGCGCTTCCCGGAAAGGGGCCAGCCCATCGTGTGGATCACGCGGTCGAGCGGGCGCGCGACCTCCCAGACCTCCTTGACGCCGAGCGCGTAGACCTGCGGCGAGGCGCCCTGCAGAGCGAAGCTCTCGACCGCAGCGCGCGTGAGGTGCCCGGTCGTGCCCTCCGCGAGGATCGTCGCCCGCGCGACGATGTCCGAGCCCGGCTCGAAGTTCGCGAGC
>JBBILK010000232.1:0-3522 GCA_037444965.1 Actinomycetota bacterium
CTCCTACCACGACCTGGGGTCGCTGGAGCTGCTCCTGAGCCTTCCCGATGCGGCGCTCGAGGCGTTCGTCGACCGCGTCCTCGGCCCGGCCGCGGAGAGCTCGTGGCTGATCGAGTCCCTCACCGCCCTGCTCGAGTCCGGCTGTCGCTGGAGCGAGGCCGCCGAGCGGCTCGGAGTCCACCGTCACACGCTTCGCTACCGGATGGAGCGGCTCCGCGAGCAGACCGGCCGCCATCCGGACGAGCCCGAACAGCGAATGGAGCTCTGGCTCGCGGTCAAGGCCGCGCAGGCGCTCGCCGCGCGGCGGGAGCGGATCCCGGTCCGATGAGCTCGTCGGCGCGAGACGCCGGCCGTATCGCGTACCTCGTCTTCCTCGCTCTCGCGACGCTCGATGCGGCCGGCTATGGGATGATCGCCCCGATCCTGCCGGCGATTGCGGACGCGACGGACTCCGGCGCGGCGGTCACGGGTGCTCTCGTTGCGACCTTCGGGATCGGGATGGCACTCGGGTTCTGGCCCGCCGGAGTCGGTGTCCAGCGACGGAGCGCGCGGCTTGTCCTCACGTGCGCGATCGCGCTGATGGCGCTCGGAGCCGCGGGGTTCCTCGGCCCCGAGAGCCTCCCGCTCTATTTCGGATCGCGCTTCCTGATGGGTCTCGGCTCCGGTGGTCTCTGGATGGGCATCACGCTCGGGGTGATCGAGCGCTGGCCGGGCGAGGAGTACCGCCGCCTCGCAGGAGTCCTCGCCGTGTACTCGCTCGGCGGCATCGTCGGCCCCGCGATCGGCGCGATCGGTGGAATCCGCGAGCCGTTCGTCGTCTACCTGTGCCTGCTCGGGATCGGAGGGGCGGCGCTCGGCCTGATCGGCGCTCCCCACCGGCACGCGCCGGCCTTCGGCTCCGACCGCGCTGCGCTCCGGTCGCCGGCGTTCGTCGCCTCCACCGCGGGGGTCGTGCTCGTGTCGATCACGATCGGCGTCTTCGACGGCGTGCTGCCGCTCCACTTCGGCGAGCAGACCGGGCAGGCGGGAATCGCGGCACTCTACGTCGGTACCTCGATCGTCGTGGCCGCCGCCGCGGTCGCTGCCGGCCGGCTGCCAGCGCGTGCCGCACTCGCGGGCGCGGCGGCGCTGATGACGGGCGGTCTCGCTCTGGCCGGTGCCGGAGACGCCGTCTGGGTCTGGATCGTGGCGCTCGCGATCACCGGCGTCGGCTTCGGGCTGGGCGAGACGTCCTCGCTCGGCCTCCTGCTCGAGGCGGTCGGTCCGGAGCGCATGATCCTCGCGATGGTGGTCTGGTCGCAGGTGTTCGCGCTCGCCTACCTCGTCGGCCCCGCCTCGGGTGGGCTGATCGCCGAGACGCTCGGCTTCGGCGCGATCGGGGTCGTGCCGCTCGCCGGCGCCGTGGCGGTCTGGGCGGCGCTCGTCCGCCTGCCGCGACGGGCGGAGGAGGCCGCCTAGCCTCTACCTCGCTCGAGCGCGTCCGCGCGTACGAGCATGCGCTCGCGCTTGTAGGGCAGCGGGATCTGCGGATGAGGCCCGTCGATCTCGCGGGCGAGGCGGTGCCCGTCGAAGATCGCGTCGGCGATGAGTCGCGGGGCGACGCAGTCGCCGACCCGGTAGAGGGCCTCGATGCCCGCGGCCCGGAGCGCGTCCGCGTCCCCTGCGAGCTCGAGGTAGAGCTCCTCGTCGGAGAGCCGCTGCGTGCAGAGCACGACCGAGCCGGCCTCGAGCGAGAAGGGCTCGCCGAACTCGTCCTCGCAGTCGAGCCGACCGGGCTCGACGCCGGCCAGGGTCACGTTCCGGCGCATCGAGACGCCGGCCTCGTGCAGTCGCCGTCGCAGGAGTGGCCCTTCGAGGGTCTCGTCCGAGAGGGGGCTGACGACGTCGAACGGGGTCAGCAGCTCGACCCGGTACCCGTCGAGCGCGAGCTCCTCCGCGAGCCCGGCGGCGGCGAAGTACCCCTCGCCGTCGTAGACGGCGACCCGCTGATCCGGCGGGCGCTTGCCCTCGATCATCACCTGCTCGGGCGTGAGCACGTGTGGAAGCGAGGCGTCGCAGCCCGGGATCGGCCGGTGGCTGAAGGCGTTCAGCCCGTCAGTCGCCCAGTGCGAGCCGGTCGCGACGACGACGATCTCCGCGCCGTACTCGATGACGCGGCGCGCGTCGAGCGAGAGCCCGGTCAGCACCTCGACGTTCTTCAGCCGCTCGAGCTGGATGCGCCGCCAGTTCACCACCCGGGCCCACTCGCCGAGCCCGGGCAGGCGCGGGATCCAGCGCAGCGAGCCGCCGAGCTCCTCGTCCGCCTCGACGAGGTGGATGCGGCGGAAGCCGCGCTTGCCGAGGACGATCGCGCACTCCATCCCGGCCGGCCCGGCGCCGACGATGAGCACGTCGCGATCGGCGTTCGCTGCCGGCTCGAACCGCTCCGGGTGCCATCCCCGCCGGTACTCCTCTCCCGCGGTCGCGTTCTGCATGCAGCCGAGGTGGTGGTGCGAGTCGCCCTTCGCGATGCACACGTTCGACCCGGTGCACTCCCGGATCTCGCCGTAGCGGCCCTCCTCGAGCTTGCGCGGCAGGAACGGATCGGCGATCGACGGGCGCGCGGCGCCGATCAGGTCCCACACGCCGGAGCGGATGATCTCCGCCATCCGGTCGGGGTTGGTCAGGCGACCGACGCCCACGATCGGCTTCGGCGTCGCTTCCCTGACCTGGCCGGTCCACTCGAGCTGGTAGCCCTCCGGGAAGAACCGCGAGCTCCCGGAGTCGTGCGACCACTCCGCGATCGAGCCGACGTTCACGTCCCAGAGGTCGACGAGGTGGTCGGCGAGCCCGACGAACTCGAGCGCCTCGTCGACCTCGATCCCGGGCGTCAGGTCGACGCCGATCCGCACGGCAATCGCGCAGTCGTCGCCGACGGCGTCGCGCACGGCCTCGAGCACCTCGAGCCAGAAACGCGCGCGGTTCCGGAGCGGGCCGCCGTACTCGTCGGTGCGCTTGTTGTAGTAGGGCGAGAGGAACTGCGAGAGCAGGTAGCTGTGGCCTCCGTACACGTAGACGATGTCGAAGCCGACGGAGCGTCGTCCCGGACTCGCCGGAAGTCGTCTCGCTCCATCGCCTTCGGGACGACGTGCGGGTGGTAGTCGCCCCCGATCTGCGACGGCGCGATCGGGTGCCAGCGGGTCTCGGAGGTGGGGGCGTGCACGCCCGAGTGCGTGAGCTCGATCCCGGCGAGCGAACCGTGCTCGTGGACGCGCTCGACCATGAGCGCGAGACTCGCGAGGTCGTCCTCGTCCCAGAGCTGGGCGGAGACGTACGGGGACTCGTCGGAGTCGAGGCTGACCGGCGAGTACTCGGTGCAGACGGCTGCCCAGCCGCCCTCCGCCTTGACGCCGCGGTGCTCGGCCTGGGAGCCGGGCTTGCGCGTCCCGAAGCCGGTGCAGTGCGGCACCTGGTAGAAGCGGTTGCGAAGCGTCTTCGGTCCGATCCTGACCGGCTCGAAGAGGACGTCGTGACGAGGGTCGA
>JBBILK010000232.1:3557-5350 GCA_037444965.1 Actinomycetota bacterium
CTACGATCCGGCCGGCTGCACGTCGAACCCGAGCGCCCGGAAGTGGTCGTCGAACCCGAAGATCTCTCGCGCCCGCGCGCGCCGCGCCACGGCGGCGCTCGTCGCGTCCGTGAGACTGAGCCGTACGTCGGCGTGGCGCTCGAGGATCTCCCAGCCCTCGCGCTCGGTGCGCGGCTCGATCCAGGCGACCCGAAGGCGGCGGGAGGCGACTGCTCGTTCGAGCGCGGTGCGAAACCGAAGTGCGGCAGCCAGTCCGACGTCGTAGCGAAGGCGAGTCGCGGTCTCGTCGACGACGTAGTTGGTCGTCACGAGGCGTGCGCCCTCCGCGGCCCGCTCCTCGTAATGGGCGAGCGCGGCACCGTGCATGTGGTCGTCGCGTTTCAGCAGGGCGATCCAGCCGCCGGTGTCGACGAAGACGACGATCACGCCCGCTGCGCGTCTCCGTACAGGTAGCGGTCGTGCTCCGTGGAGGCGTCCCTCGGCCCGCCTTCGAACGCTCCCGCGAGCTCGAGCAACGGATCGGCCGTTCTCTCTGGTCCGCGTCCGTCTGCCAGGTAGAGACGAACCGCGTCACGGATGAGCGCGGCGGCGGAGCGCCCCTCCGCGGCCGCCGCCGTACGAAGCTGGCTGTCGAGGTCCTCGTCGATGTAGATCTGCGTACGTCTCATGAGGGGACTATACATCGAGAAGTAATAGATGTATACGTCTAGTTCGAACAGGCACGCCGCCACGGCACGCCGTGCCGTCTGCTGGCTAGGCCGAGGCCGTAACGGTGGCGGCGACGGCGTCGAGCGCCTCGGCCAGGCCGGCCGCGATCTCGTCGAGCTGGGCCCGCGTGACGATCAGGGCGGGCGAGACCTGGAGGGCGCCGCCGACGAGCGTCCGCGTCAGGATGCCGCTCCCGCGGCACGCGAGGCGGAGCCGGTCGGGAAGCCCGGGGTCGGCGGCCACGAGCTCGGGGTCGGGCTGGACGGCGCCGATCACGCCGAGTCCCGAGCGCACCTCGCTCACGAGCGGATGGTCGGCGAGCGGGGCGAGCGCCTCGGTCAGCTCCCGCTCGAGCTCGAGCGCCCGGGCCGGGAGCTCTTCTCGCTCCATGATGTCGAGGTTCGGATGAGCCGCGGCCGTCGCCGTCGCGTGGCCAGAGTACGTGTAGCCGTGGCGGAACATCCCGGCCTCGCCGTTCCAGAACGGCTCCGCGATCCGCGGGCCGACGATGAGGCCGCCGAGCTGGACGTAGCCGGAGGTGATGCCCTTCGCGAACGTGGCCATGTCGGGCTCGAGGCCGAAACGGCTGCTCGCGAACCAGTCGCCGACACGCCCGTAGCCGCAGATCACCTCGTCGGCGACGAAGAAGACGTCCGCGTCGCGGCAGATCTGCCGCACCTCCTCGAGGTAGCCGGGCGGGGGAGCGAGCGCCCCGCCGGCGCCGATCACCGGCTCGCAGACGAACGCCGCCACCCGGTCGGGCCCGATCTCCCCGATCGTCTGGCGAAGCGCGTCCGCCGAGTTCCAGGGCACCTGGACGGCGTCTGCCACGAGCGTCCCGAGCCCCGCCTTGAAGACCTCGGCGCCGGCGAGGCTCGTTCCGTACGCGGCCATGCCGTGGTAGGCGCGCTCGCGCGAGATCACGATCCGCTTGTCGGGCTGGCCGACGTGGCTCCAGTACCGGCGCGCGAGCTTCGTCGCCGTCTCGATCGCCTCGGCACCGCCGCTCGCGAAGAAGATGCGTGCGTCGGCCATCGGCGCGATTCGCGCGATTCGCTCCGCGAGCTCGATCGTCGGGCGGGTGG
>JBBILK010000233.1:0-5325 GCA_037444965.1 Actinomycetota bacterium
CCGAGTCCGGTGTGGCGCAGCCGGCGGAGCGGAACCGATCCGTCGTCCTCCGCATGTACGAGGAGTTCGACCGAGGCAAGCTCGCCGAGTACGACGCGATCGCACCGACCTTCACAGCGCGTGTGGTCGGTCGCTCCGAATCGCTCGGCTTGAGCGAGTTCACGGAGTTCGGTCGTGCGTTCCTGACCGCCTTCCCGGACGGTCACCACGTCTTCGAGCACGTCATTGCCGAGGGCGACAACGTGATGACGCTCGGGACGTACGAGGGCACCCACCGGGGAGAGCTGCAGGGGATCGCGCCGACCGGTAGGCGAGTCAGGTTCCCGGTCATGCACCTCGACCGTGTCGTCGACGGGAAGATCGTCGAACACCGCGGCCTCGGAGACCTGACGATCCTGATGGAGCAGCTCGGCGTCACGCAGGACGGGCAGACGGGCGCCTGACAGGCCACTGGGTCCCAGCGCTTCACGACCGCCGGGCAGCGGCCTGCCGATCAGCTGTTTGCGGGGCGATCCTCGTACCGGATCGAGCAGCTCCCGCCCGCGAAGTCGTGCTCGCCCTCACTCCGCTCGTCGTTCACCCTCCAGGTGCCGATCGGGCTCGTCTCGATCCTGACCGTCGGGAGCGCGCGATCCTCCCTGAGGATCAGCGGGAACGACGTCTCCGCGTGCCCGAGCGCCCGCCGTCGCCGAGCTGCGATGCGCCAGCGGAAGGCGACGAAGGACCCTTCGAAGGCTCGAGGGAGCTCCGCCGGAAGGTCGAACGAGAACGGAAGCCAGTTCTCTCCCGACAGCTCCCCCAGGTCCGCTCCGCCCGCCCACAGCTGCTCGTCGAGCCAGATCCGAATGCCGATCCCGTGCATCAGCAGATTCGTCATCATCGTCCCGGCCGACTTGCCCGTTCGCCCTTTGGGCGCCGCGCAGTCCAGCCAGGCGGCAGAGCAGGTGACCGAGACGAGGTAGCGGCCGCGCTGATCCGGCTTGCGCGACTCCACCCGACCTTCGATGCGCCCGCCGCCCCACGGCTCCGCCGTGTCGAGGACGAGACCGAAGCTCGCCGAGCGCCGGGCCGGCTCGATCGAACGCCCCCACAGAGGCTTGTCGACGTCGGTCACGAGCACGGTTGTGATGCCCGCTACCGGCCGGGCGTGAGGGAATGGTTCGCCACGAAGAGCCCGTCCGGATCGTACCGCGCCTTGATCTCGCACAACCGGTCGTAGCTCTCCTCCGGGAAGAGCCGCCGCGGGTCGACGCTCGACTCCGTGAAGTTCAGGTAGCGGCGCCCGCTGTCCCAGGGCGCGAGGGCACGGAGGAGGAGCTCGACGTGCTGCTCCGCCGCGGCCGCCATCTCGGGATCCAGCGCGAGGCCAAACGTGAAGACGAGGAACGACTGCTCGATGCGGTCGAGCGCACCGTGCTCGGGCGAGCCCCGGCCCGCCGCTCCGCCGAGATGACGCGCCTCGGCGTGCAGGAGCGGGGAGCCGACGAAAGCCTCGACCAAGGCGTCGATCGCCGCCGGCGTGAGATCCGTGAGCAGGGTTCCGTCGCCGGAATAGGGCACCGGGAAGGCGGGGTCCATGTTCACGGTGCTGAGGGTGCTCGCCGGGATCATGGCGACCGTGTCGAATTCTGGCCCGAGCTCGCGCAGCGGCCGCACGAGCGCCGCACCGTCCGGCTCGCTGCCGACGAAGGCGGGTTCGACCAGGACGAACGAGCGGCCGCGAAGATGCTCCGGCAGGAACTCGACGTCCGGGAGCTGCAGGAGCCGGCCGATCGATTCGCAGTCGTCAGGCACGGTCTCGATCCACTCCCGCCAAGCGCCGAGGATCTCGGTAGCACGCTCGATCGGCCAGAAGAAGCAGCCGGCGTAGATCTCCGCAACCGGGAACAGCGCGAGCTCGAGCGCGGTGACAGCGCCGAAGTTCCCGCCCCCACCCCGGATCGCCCAGAAGAGATCGGGGTCGTTGCCGGCGTCGACACGCCGCAGCCGCCCATCGGCCGTCACGAGCTCGGCACCGATGACGCTGTTGCAGGCGAGGCCGTGCCGCCGGATCATCCAGCCGATCCCCCCGCCGAGCGTGTAGCCGACGACGCCGACGTCGGGCGAGGTGCCTGCCAGGTAGGCGAGCCCGTGCTCGCCGGCGGCCGCTGACAGCTGATCGGCCAGCGTCCCGGCCAGGACGCGCGCCCGCCGAGCCTCGGGGTCGACCTCGACTCCCCCCATCCGCTCGGTCTTCACGAGCAGGGCGTCCCGGCTCCAGTCGATCGGACGCGCGTTGTGGCCACCCGCGTTGAAGGCGATGTGAAGCCTCGCCTCGCGGGCGAAGTCGACGATCGCGACGACGTCGTCGGCCGTCTCGGGATAGACGACCGCCACCGGCTGCTGGACGACGGCGAGGTTCCACGCCTGGCGCGCGCTCCCCCAGCCGGCGTCGTCCGGCAGCACGACGTCGCCGCTGAGGCGGGCGCCGAGCGCGCGGAGCCCAGGGATCGTCACGTCGAGATCATCTTCTTCTCGATCCCGACGCCGGCGGCGAGGGCCCGCTCGTACTCGAGCGGCACGGTCGCCGAGTCCTGGAGCGCGATGCCGGTCGAGTCGAAGACGGTGATCTGCTCGTCCGACTGGCGACCCTCGAGCTCGCCACAGATCACCTTGCCGAGCTCGCCGGCGATGTCGGCCTCCGTGATCAGGCCCTCGCGAAGCGCGACGTTGATCTCCCCGTCGGGGATGCACTGCCGGAGGTCGTCGACGAAGATTCGCGCCCGCTGGAGGATCCGCGGGTCGAGCTCCTGCTCCCCCTCGAGGTCGGCGCCGAGCGCCGCGATGTGGGCTCCCGGCGAGACCCAGTCTGCGTTCACGATCCAGCCGCGCGCGTGCGTTCCCGTCACGATCACGTCCGCGCCCCGAACGACTCGCTCGAGCTCGGTCGACCCCGTGATCTCGAGGTGTGGGAACTTCGGGCGCTCGGAGGCGAGGAACCGGTCGAGTGACGCCTGCGTTCGGCTCCAGACCCGTACCGCCTCCCAGGGGAAGACCGGATCGCAGGTGGCGAGCGTGCCCTGACCGACGCTACCGGCGCCGACGATCGCGAGCACCTTCGAGTCCTCGCGCGCGAGCCACCTCGCCGAGACCGCCGCCGACGATCCCGTCCGCATGAGCGTGTGGTGCGAGCCGTCGCAGATCGCGAGCGGGAAGCCGGTCTCCGGGTGCGTGTAGATCAGGATCGAGAAGACGGCGGGCAGCTCGTACCTCGCGTTGTCCTCGCGGATCGAGACCCACTTGCAGGCGGCCGCATCGCGCGGGACGGGTCCGGGCCGGACAGGTCCGGCCCCTGCGGTCTCCTCGATGTACGAGGGCATCACCTCCCACTCGCCGCGGTAGCGGTCGAGCACGATGTGGCCCTTCGGCTCCATGTACACGCGGCCCTGCCCGTGCATCCGGAACGCGTGCTCGACGCAGTCGTTGTACTCGGACGGCGTCAGCAACCCGACCATGTCGGTGCGGCCGAGGATCAGCGTCTTGCGGTTGCGCCAGCTCTCCACGGAGCACCTCCTAGCGAACGAACGAGAGATCCGTCACGAGCAACCGGCCCCGCCGTGCCTGGTCGAAGTGGAGCTCGACTGCGGCCAGCCGGGTCAGATCGACGCCCCCGAAGGCCGAGAGCGGGACGCGCACGGCGGACAGGACGACGAGGCCGCGCACCGGATAGCGCACTGCCGGGTGCGAGGGCGGTACCGGGTAGGCGGCCGCATGGCCGTCCGCATCTCGCAGGACGATCGAGAAGGGCCGTGGCTTGCCGGGCGGATTTCGCTCTCCGTCGGTCGGGTCGACGGCGACCCGGACGGTGAGCGCGTCGAAGCCGCTGACGTCGCCTTTCCCCGACGGCAGCCTGGTCACCAGGCCTGCGCCCCGCCTGGTCCAGGCGATCCGAAGCTCGCTGATCGCGTGGGCCTGCGCGGGCGCGGAGCGGCCGCAGCGGTACACGGCTGAGCGCCCGGTGAGCGTTCCCGGGTCGATCGTGCAGAGCCGGTAGGAGTCGAGCCCGACGCCGTACTGGGCGCCGCCGAGGAGGTTCCGGTGGAGATCCGGGCGCTCCCCGACTCTGATCACGTCGAGCCGATCCACCCTCGCGGGCTGGACGCTGATCCCGACCGAGGCGCCCGCGATTCGCCGCGGGAGGTCTCCGTCCAGCCCGAGCGGCACGAGCTCGTCCCGCAGTCCGAGCAGGAAGCCACGCATGAAGCGGACGGCGACCTCTGCGCCGACTGCCTCCTGGTCGGTGCGGGAGAGCCGCGTCGTGCCGATCGTGGCCGGGGAGCAGGGATCCTCCGGCACCTCCCCGTTCTCCGGGTCGATCGGGAAGAAGCCCGTCTCGTCCTGCCAGACGCGGTTGAAGAAGTTGTGGTTGGCACCGAAGACGACGACCTGCCACAGCGGCTGCGTGCGCGGCTCGTCGCGCGCGTCGTCGTAGAACTGGGCCCCCTGCAGGTCGTAGACGTCGCCGTCGCACGCCGGCAGGACGACGCCGAACGGCACGTCTGGCACCAGCCGCCGGAAGAAGTCGACCGGTGCGAGGGCAACGATCGCGGCAACCCGGTACGGCCGCGGGCCGGGCAGGAGCGACGCCCACACGACCCCTTCACCTCCGCGGGAGTGCCCGATCAGACCGACCCGGTCGAGGTCGAGCCTGCCCGCGAGCGGGACCTGGAAGTCGACCGCCGGCCCCGTCTCGCCCCTGCCGGCCCTGGCGAGGCGGCGGAGCTGCGCGTCGACGAGCTTCGCGCGGAGATCCATGAACGACCGCGGCGTGAACGGCTCGCCGTCCGGGAACGTGGTCATGCCGCTGTTTGCCGGTGCGACCGGGTTCCCGTCGAAGGAGAGGACGATGAAGCCGTGGCTCGCGAGCAGCTGCGCGGCGTACCGGTAGCCGCGGAAGCTCGGGACGTCGACGAAGCCGGGCCGGCAGGGCCAATCCTGCGTCGGGAAGAAGCCCCCGATCACCTCGCACGACTGGTGGGCGCCGTGGAGGAAGACGACGACCGGCCGCCGCCCTGGCGCTCCGACGGGCACTGTGACTTCGCCTGCGAGCCGGGTCGGCAGCGCGTGCAGACGCCAGTCCCCCGCGGCGATCTGGAGCGTCTCGCGCCCGAGGTCGTAGTCGCGCTGCGCCGTCGCGTACGGACCCGGCTCGACTGCGGCCCGCCCCGCCGGCGCGAGCACGAGGGCGACGACCGCCGCGAGAAGGATCCGTCTCACGGCGCCTCCTCCGCGAATCGGATCGAGAAGACGCCGCTCCAGGTCGCGGCGTACGCTCCGCCGGGAACG
>JBBILK010000234.1:0-5314 GCA_037444965.1 Actinomycetota bacterium
GCTGATGCTGCTCGGCCACCGGCTCGTCAACCTCGACCTCGCCGGCGCCCGCGGCGTGCTCGAGGGAGCCGCAGCCGCGCGGCGCGTGAACGGGGCGGGTTCCACGCCCGGCGGATGAGCGACGCAGGCCCCGGCGCGGCCGTTCCGGTCGCCTTCGTCTCCTCCCACGCACGGCAGGGCGGATCCGAGAAGTACCTCGAGCGGCTGCTCGAGAGCCTCGACCCCGCCTGGGTGCGCGTCGTCGTCTCCCTCGAGGAGGGCCCGCTCCCGGAGCGAGCCCGCGCCCTCGGCCTCCCGAAGGAGGTGATCCCGACGGGACCGGGGCGAACGGACGTCCTGCGAGCCTCCCGTCGGCTCCGGCGCACGCTCGCCGGCACGCGCCCCGCCGTCGTCCACGCGAACGGCGTCAAGGCCGCCGTCGTCTCGGGCCTGGCCACCGTCGCCACCGGCATCCCGACGATCTGGGTCAAGTGCGACTTCAGCCTGGACGGCCGGATCGCGGCGCTCGTCGCGCGGCGCTGCCACGAGGTGATCGGCGTCAGCGAGGCGGTGACGAGGACGTTCGGCCCGCGGCTCCGGCGGAAGGTGCGCGTCGTCTACACGGGCATCCCGGAGGTCCGGGCGAGCCGCGACGAGGGGCGCCGTCTCGTCCTCGACGCGTTCGGCGACCGGGCACCGGCGAAGGTCGTGGCGCTCGTCGGGCGGCTGGATCCCGACAAGGGCCACCGGGAGCTGCTCGAGGTCGCCCCGGCCGTCCTCGACGCGCAGCCGGAGACCGGGTTTCTCTTCCTCGGCGGAGACGACCTCGCCTCCGACTACGCCCGCGGTCTCGCCGGGCGCGTCGCCGAGCTCGGGCTCGGCCGCCACGTCGTCTTCCTGCCGCACCGGCCGGACCCGCTCTCCGTCATGGCCGGCTGCGACCTCCTCGTCCACTCGAGCCTGCCGCTCCTCGGCCACGACACCGAGGGCTTCCCCCTCGTCGTGCTCGAGTCGCTCCTCGTCGGCACGCCCGTCGTCGGTTACGCGAACGGCGGCCTCCCCGAGCTGCTCGGCGACTGCGGCCGGATCGTCCCCGTGGGCGATCGCGAGGCGCTCCGGGAAGCGATCGTGGAGCTCCTCGCGGATGACGAGCTGCGGGACCGGCTCGCCGAGTCGGGGCAGCGGCGCGTCCGGGAGCGATTCCTGCTGCCCCGGCACCTCGAGGCGATGCAGGAGCGCTACCGCGCCGCGGCGCAGCGTGCGCCGTGACCCGCCGGCCGTGGGCCAGGTTCACGCTTGGGCTGCGAGGCCGTAGCCCGCGATCACCTTCGCGGCCGCCTGGCGGGCGTCGTCGGCGATCCGCGAGTCGCCTTGGATCGACGCCGTCACGATCGCTCCGTCGACGAGAAGGAGGAGCTCGCGCGCGAGGGCGTCGGGCTCGGCGACTCCCTCGCGGCGCGCAAGGTTCGCCAGGTACTCGGCCAGCGACCGCTTGTGCGAGGCGACGATCTCCGCCGCAGCGGGGTGACTCGAGCCCAGCTCGGCATGGGCATTGATGAACGTGCAGCCGCGGAAGCTCGGCGTCTCGAACCATTCGCCGAGCGCGTCGAACACCGCGAGGAGGCGACTGCCGTCGCGGCGCTCGACCGCGCTCTCGAGCCAGCTCATCCATTCTTCGTCGCGGCGCCGAAGCCACGCGGCGACGAGCTCGTCCTTCGAGCGAAACTGGTAGTAGAGCGTCATCTTGGCGACGCCCGACTCGGCCGCGATCCGGTCGACGCCGACCCCCCGCACGCCCTCCCGGTAGAAGAGCTCTGCGGCGGTGTCCAGGATCCGCCGCCGTGAGTCGGCTTTCTCTCCCCTGGCCATGACGATTCTCGATCCGGTGTAACGCCTTGCCGAATCAGACGTACTGATCCGTCTATACCGATCAGTCTATCGCGACCGCCTCTCGAGCCAACTGGCCAGGAGCGCACCGCGAGGGAGGTGTCGATGTCCGACCGTCTGGAAGTCCAGCACCGGACAGCCGTGGTCGAGGGGCTGTCCGTCCTCGAGCGCCCGGGTGCGCGCAAGGCCCAGCTCGACCTCCTCTACGACTACCGCACCAACGTCGGGCTCTATCCGCAGTGGCAGGCATCGATGCGCGAGCGACAGCCGAAGACGCTGATCCTCTGGGGCGAGAACGACGTCTTCTTCACACCCGAGGGAGGCCGCGCCTACCTGCGCGCCGTGCCGGAGGCCGAGCTGCACATGCTCGACAGCGGCCACTTCGCCGTCGAGGACTCGCTCGACGAGATCGTCGCGCACATCAAGCGGTTCCACGCGGACAAGGTCGAGGGCCGCGTGGGCGCAGCAGCGGTCGAGTCGCTGGAGAGCACCCGATGAGGGTGCTCTCCGTCAACGTGGGCCTTCCCCGCGAAGTCTCGTGGAGGGGAAGAACCGTCACGACCGGGATCTACAAGGAGCCGGTCGCCGGTCGCGTGGCGATCCGCGAACTGAACCTCGACGGCGACCGTCAGGCCGACCTGCGTGTCCACGGTGGCCGGGACAAGGCCGTCTACGCCTACCCGTCGGAGTTCTACGAGCTCTGGTCGCGCGAGCGGCCAGAGCTCGCCCTCGGCCCCGGCATGTTCGGCGAGAACCTGACCACCGAGGGCCTGCTCGACGGGGACGTCAGCGTCGGCGACCGCTTCCGGGTCGGAACCGCCGAGCTCGTCGTGACCCAGCCGCGGCTTCCCTGCTTCAAGCTCGGCATCAAGCTGGGCCGCGCCGAGTTCGTGACCGAGTTCCTCGAGCGCGGGCTCTACGGCTTCTACCTCGCCGTCGCCCGCGAGGGCGAGGTAGAAGCAGGCGACCCGATCGTCGAGCTCCAGCGGCACCCGAGCGGCTTCCGCGTCACCGAGATCGCGCGCCTCTACACCCGCGACCGCGACGACACCGAAGGCATGCGACGTGCGGCCGAGCTCGACGTCCTTCCGGAGAGCTGGCGGGACTACTTCCGCAAGCGGCTCGACCTTCGGGCCGCCTGATTCTTCTGACCTGCACCGTCCCCCGCCTCGTCCGTGCGGTCCGCCGCGACGGCGTCCTCGAGATCGGCGACGACGGCGTCCGCCTGTCACGCACGGTCGTGCTCCTCGACGAGCGCGTCGGCGACGAGCTCGACGAAGTCGCGTGCGCGCAACCGCCGTTCCCCGGTCGCGACCGAGCCGATACCCGCCTCGAGCATCGT
Source organism: Actinomycetota bacterium (assembly GCA_037444965.1). GTDB lineage: Bacteria > Actinomycetota > Thermoleophilia > Gaiellales > Gaiellaceae > JBBILK01. Next base: position 3,209 of record JBBILK010000234.1, read on the forward strand.
CAGGCAGAAGGGGCAACCGGTCGCGACCGTGGTCGCGCCCGTCGCCGCCGCCTCGCGCGCACGGATGCCGTTGACCTTGTCGCCCTGCTCGTCGTCGTAGAACGCGTGGCCACCGCCGGCGCCGCAGCAGAAGCTCTCACGCCGGTGCCGCCCCATCTCCACGCGGTCGACCTGCAGCAGGTCGAGCACCCGCCGGGGCGCGTCGAAGACGCGGTTGTAGCGGCCGAGGTAGCAGGGATCGTGGTACGTCACGCGCTCGCGCGAACCCGGCGCGAGCCTGAGCCGTCCCTCCCCGAGCAGCGAGGACACGAGCTCGCTGTGGTGGACGACGTCGTAGCGGCCGCCGAACTGCCGGTACTCGTGGCGGAGCTGCTGGAGGCAGTGCGGACAGTGGGTGACGACGTTCGTGACGCGGGCCGCATTCAGTGTCTCGACGTTCGCGCGCGCGAGCAGCTCGTAGTGGAACTCGTTTCCGGTCCGGCGTGCGACGTCGCCGGTGCAGCGCTCCGCGGAGCCGACGATCGCGAAGCGGACGCCCGCGTGGCGCAGGACCTTAACGAGTGAGCGTGCGACCTGCTGCGCGCGCTCGTCGAAGGCGGCTGCACAGCCGACCCAGTACACGACGTCCACGTCCGCGCCCCCGGCGAGCGACGAGAGCTCGCGGACGTCGAGCCCCTCGGCCCAGTCGGTGCGGCCGGACGCGGCGCCGCGAAACGGGTGCTCACGCGCCTCGAGGGCGGCGAGCGTCTCCGCGACGCGCGCCGGCACCGCTACCTGCTCCATCGCCAGGTTCTGCCGGAGTCCGAGGATCACCGGCACGTGCTCGATCCCGACCGGGCACGCTTCCTCGCAGGCACGGCACGTCGTGCACGCCCACAGTGTCTCCGGGGCGATCACGGCCCCGGCGAGCGGCGTGAGCTCGTTCTCTCCCCCGGTCTTCGCCTCGCGCAGCTGCGCGTACGCGCCGCGAACGTGGTCGCGGAGGTCGAGGATGACTCGCTTCGGATTCAGCGGCTTCCCGGCAGCGAAGGCCGGGCAGGCCGCGGTGCAGCGGCCGCACTCCGTGCACGCGTCGAGCGAGAGCAGCTGCCGCCAGGAGAGGTCGAGCGGTGTTCGGAGCCCGAGCCTGACGTCCTCGGCCTCGAAGTCCGTCGGCGCGGGGACGGAGCTCGGCGGGCCGGCCCTGGCGAAGAAGATGTTCGCCGGGGCGGTGACGAGGTGGATCGCCTTCGAGAACGGAATCGTGGCCAGGAAGACGTGCCAGAGCAGGGCGTGGCCGACCCAGAGCCACGGGTAGACGGTCGCGAGCGCGGCGTCGCTCCGGAAGATCCCGTGCAGGGCGAGTCCCGTCACGGCGCCGGCGGGCGACCAGCTCGCCCACGGGTCGTCGGTCGCCTCGATGCGCATGCCCTCGAGCAGGAAGCCGGTCGCGACGATCAGTCCGAGCGCGGCGAGCAGGAGCGCGTCGGCGCGCTTGCCCCGCTCGAGCCGCACCGGTCGCAGCACGTAGCGGCGGTAGGCGGCGATCGCGACGCCGACGAGCAGGAAGAGCCCGAGCAGGTCGACGGTCAGGGACTGGAAGCCGAGGTAGAAGGCGCCCTGCATGATCCGGATCCCGAGCTTGTCGTGCACGAACACGACCACGGTCGCCGCGAACAGCACGAGGAAGCCGAAGAAGACGAGCGCGTGCATCACGCCCGGGAAGCGCTCGCGGAGCAGCGCGGTCTGCGCGCCGGCACGGACGAGCACGCGGCGGAGCCGTGCGAGCGGCTGGTCCCACGCGACCTCGGGCCGGCCGAGCCGCCAGACGCGGACGCGGCGCCAGAGCCCGTAGCCGAAGACGGCGAGCGCCGCCGCCATGCTCCCGTAGAGCACGGCGACCATCGCGGTCGTGACCTCCCACTCGACCTCGCGAGTCGCCGCGGCGGCGAGGAGGTTGATCATGCCGCTAGTGCCCTGTCCGGGGAGTAAGGTGATGATCCGGGCGTGCGAAAAGCAAGCCGATCAAGGACGCAGGGAGCGCCCATATGCAGGACATATGGGCGCGACCGAGGACGCCGAGCGGCGCAGCTTTGCAGCCGCCAGGGCGCACCGTATTCCCCGGAC
>JBBILK010000235.1:0-5311 GCA_037444965.1 Actinomycetota bacterium
CCCGGCACGAGCGCCCTGCAGCTCGCCCGGGAGACGGGCTGCGACGTGGTCGGTGTCGACCTCTCGCCGGAGAGCGTCGCGACAGCTGCGTGCGCGGCCGAGCGGGCCGGTCTGGCCGGGCGGGTGCGCTTCGTCTGCGGCGACGCCGAGGCGTTGCCCCTGCCCGACGCGAGCGCGGACGGTGTCCTCTGCGAGTGTGCGCTCTGCACCTTTCCCGACCGGGCTCTGGCAGCCCGGGAGATGGCGCGCGTCTTGCGGCCAGACGGCAGGATCGCGCTCTCCGACGTGACAGCCGAGCCGGATCGACTGCCGCCGGAGCTAGCGACGCCGGCCGCGTGGATCGCCTGCCTCGGCGGGGCGCGTCCGCTCTTTGGGATCGCGGAGGAGCTCGCCGGCGCCGGCCTCGTCGTCGAACGGGCAGAGTCGGTCGACGAGGCGCTTGCGGAGCTCCTGGAGCGGGTCGCGGTACGGCTTCGGGCTGCGAGACTCCTGCGCGACGGCCTCCCCGAAGGCCTCCGCAGTGGACTCGAACGGGCGCTCGCGCTCGCCGCCACCGCGCAGGAAGCGGTCGCCGACGGCGTCCTCGGCTACGGCGTCGTCGTCGCACGGCGACCGTGACCGAGGGCGAGCGCTGGACGCGGGAGGCGCTGGCCGAGCTGCGCGCGGCACGCTTCGTGCCTCGGGCGTGGGTTCAGTTCCTGTCGCGCTCGTTCGCGCGCGCGAACGTGCGCCGCCGCGAGCGGCCGCGCGCATTCCGGGAGCTTCTCCTGCTCGGAGCGGCCGGCCTCCTCGCCTGGACCGGTGTGGGCGCCGCAGGCCGGCCCGCGTTGGCGGTCACCGGTGCCGCCTGGTGGCTCCTGATCCTCCTGATGCTCGACTGGCACCTCGGGATGCTCGAGCGGCCGGACGGGCGGCCGCTGGACGGGCTGGGAGCCGCGAACCTGCTGTCCTGCCTCCGCGCCGGCCTCGTGCCCGCGCTCCCCGTGCTCTCGCCGAGTGCGCTCGCGGCGACGCTCGTCCTGGCGGGCATGACCGACCTCGTCGACGGGCGGGTCGCGCGCCGCCGTGACGAGGTCACCCGGCTCGGCTTCTGGCTCGACGGATCGGTCGACAGCGTGCTGCTCGCCACCGGCGCGTTCTCCCTGGCCCGGGCCGGGCTCGTGCCGGCGTGGGTGGCCGCGCTCGTGATTGTCCGCTGGGCGCTGCCCTGGCTCGTGTTCGCCGCGGCCTACTTCGTCCGGGCCGAGGTCCCGCCGTCCGGGAGCTACGCGCCGCGCCGCGTTCCGGGCTTCGTCCTGCTCGCCGGGCTCGTCCTCGCCGCGCTCGAGGTTCGAAGCGGCGCGGCGCTGGCTGCGGTCGGCGCGCTCGCCGGAGCAGCGCTCTTCGTCGCGGCGGTCGCTCGTCTCGCCCAGCCGCTGCGCGGCTAACGGCGACGCCGGGCGAGCCAGCCCCATCGCCGTGCCCGCTCGTACGCGGCCTCGGCGACGAGCAGGTTGACCGAGGTCGAGTAGGTCGGATAGGCGTGGATCAGGCTGCCGAGGTCGAGGAGCTTCCGGCGCTCGCGCACGAGGAGGGCGAGCTCGTGGATCAGCTCCCCGGCGGCAGGGCCGAGGACGTGAGCCCCCACCACCCGCTCACGCACGGTGACGAGGAGAATCGCGCCCTCGGTTGTTCCGTCGGCCCGCGCCCGGTCGGACCGGGCCAGGTCGATGCGTCGCACCCGCACGCGATCGGCGCCGAACCGCTCCCTCGCCTCGGCCACGGTCAGGCCGGCGTGCGCGAGCTCCGGGTCGGTGAAGGTGCACCAGGGAACGAGCTCCGGCACGCGGCTCGATCCGGGCAAGAACATGTTGCGCACCGCGATCGTCGCCTCGTAGGCGGCCGAGTGCGTGAAGAGGAAGCGGCCGGCCACGTCGCCCGCGGCGTAGATCGAGGGCACGCTCGTGCGCAGGCGACGGTCGACCCGGACGCCGCCGCGGCCGACCTCGACGCCGACCTCCTCGAGGCGGAGACCCTCGACCCTCGGGGTCCGGCCTGCGGCGACGAGCAGCTCCTCGGCCGCGACGCGGAACGGAGCCCCGTCCTTCGTCCCGCTGACGACCTTCAGGCCGTCCTCGATCGAGACCCGCTCGGCGGCCGCGCCGACGTGGATCTCGACGCCCTCCCGTTGCAGGACGGCGGTCAGCAGCTCCGCGAGCTCGGGCTCCTCGCGCGCGAGCAGGCGCGGCAGGAGCTCGAGCAGCACGACCCGGATTCCGAGCCGGCTGAAGCCCTGCGCCAGCTCGACCGCGACCGGGCCGCCGCCGATGATCACGAAGCTGCGAGGAATCTCCGCGAGCGCGAACAGTGTCTCGCTCGACACGAACCCCGCCTCGCTCAGGCCGGCGATCGGCGGAACGCTCGTGCGGCTGCCGGTGCACAGGAGGACGAAGCGAGTGTCGAGCTCGCGTCCGCCGACCGAGACGGTGCGCGGCCCGGTCAGGGTGGCGGTTCCCTCAACGACCTCGACGCCCATCGCCTCGAAGCGCTCCCGGTTGTCGTCCGTCGCCGCGATCCCCGCCTGAACAGAGCGGATCCGCGCCCACACCCGGGCCGGGTCGATCCCGGGCTCGGCGGCCGTGAGCCCCATGACCTCGGCCGTCCGGATCTGATGGGCGGTCCGAGCCGACGCGAGCAGCGCCTTGCTCGGGACGCATCCCGTCCAGAGGCAGTCGCCTCCGATGCGCCCGCGCTCGACGGCAACCACGTCGAGTCCCAGCGCGGCCGCGAGCTCCGCCGCCGCGATTCCCGCCGATCCCATTCCGACGATCACGAGGTCGTGGCTGCTTCTCACGGCCGTGCTCCCGCGGCCGGCGCTCAGATCTGCCAGCCGGTGAAGCGGGCGAGCTGCGTCGTCAGGCGGGTCAGGTCGCCCGTGATCAGGAGCGCTCCGAAGGCGGCGAGCAGGGCGGCCGAGCCGAGCGACACGGCACGCCAGTGTCTCCGCAGCGCGCGGACGAGCCCGAGCGAGCGCGTGAAGGCGAGGCCGAAGAGCAGGAAGGGCACGCCGAGCCCGAGCGAGTAGGCCGCGAGCAGGACGGCACCCTCGGCTGCGCTCGACTCCCCGAGCGAGAGGGTCAGGATCGCGGCCAGCGTCGGCCCGATGCACGGCGTCCAGCCGATCGCGAACGCGAGCCCGGCGCCGAAGGCCGCGGGCGCGCTTCCTCCGTTCCTCATCGAGAGGCGACGCTCGGCTGTGAGCAGCCGAGGGAAGGGTACGCCCGCGAAGACGAGCGCCGCGAGGATCACGAAGCTCCCGGCCACGACCTCGAGCGCACGCCGCTGCTCGAGCAGGGCGGTTCCGAACCAGGCGATGCCGGCGCCGAGGAGAACGAACATGAGCGTGAAGCCCGCGACGAAGGCCGCCGTGGAGATCGCGACGCGGCGCGTGCGGGCGCCCAGCTCGTCGAACCCCACGCCCGAGACGAAGGAGAGGTAGCCGGGCACGAGTGGAAGCACGCACGGAGAGGTGAACGAGACGAAGCCGGCCGCGAAGGCGATCGCCAGCCCGCCCGGGCCGAGCTCGATCACCGGCTCTCCCCGGCCAGCTCGAGGCCCTGCTCGAAGCCGGCGAGATCGGTGGCGCCGGCGACGAGGCCGACGAGGCGATGCTCGGCGTCGAGGAAGAAGGTCGTCGGCATGCCCTGGATGCCGAGCCTTGCGCCGATCGCCCCCTCCGGGTCGGAGACGCTGGGGGGCACCCAGCCGACTTCCTCGGCCAGCGCCTTCGCGCCTGCGGGGGTGTCCTGGAAGTTGACGCCGACCACCGCGACCTCCGGGTGAGCGGCGGTGAACCGTTGCAGGTCCGGCAGCTCCTCACGGCACGGCGGGCACCAGGACGCCCAGAAGTTGAGGACGACGGGCTTGCCAGCGAAGTCGGCGAGACTGACAGGCTCGCCCGTGACCGGATCCTCGCCGCTCAGCTCGACCGCGTCGGACTCCCTGGCTGCGGGCTGGCTCTTCTCGTCGCCGCCGGCGAGGACGACGCCGGTCGCGACAACCCCGATCACGACTGCCGCAACGACGCCGGCCGTGAGCGACCTGCGGCTCAGGGCGATCTCCCTCCGCCCTCCCGGCGGATCCGCGCGACGACGTCGAGAGCAAGCTCGGGCCTGGCCTCCGGCTGCTCGGCCCCGAGCGAGCGAAGACCCGCGATCGTCGCCAGGAGCGCCTCGTAGATCGCCCGGCAGCGCTCGCAGCGCGCCAGGTGCCCGGCCACCCGCAGCCGGCGGAACCCGCGCAGCTCGCCGTCCGCGTAGTCGGACATGCGGGCCGCCGTCTGCGCGCACGTGCCCATCAGCATCGTTCCGATCATCGGTCAGCAGGTTTGATGCGGGACACCGTGCGTTCGATGCTAGCGTCCGGGCACGTGTCCGACCGCGAGAGAGCTCTGCTCGCCCGGGCGAGGGACGGCGACGTCGATGCGTTCGCCGAGCTCGTGCGCCTGCTCGAGCGCCGCGTGCGTGCCCTGCTCGGCCGGCTGCTCGACGACGAGCGCGACGTCGAGGAGGCAGCTCAGGACACGTTCGTGCAGGCCTGGCGAAGCCTCGACCGCTTCCGTGGGGAGGCGGCTCCGTTCACCTGGATCTACCGGATCGCCGTCAACGAAGCCCTCCAGCGCACGCGTCGCCGGCGCCTCGACGTCGCGCCGCTCGAGGATCTCCCGGAGCTCGCCGAGTCCCAGCCTTCGCGGTCGGGCCGGTCGCCCTCGATCGACGAGCTCCTCGAGAGCCGCGAGGCTGCGGCGTTCCTGGCCGCTCGCCTGCGGGAGCTCCCGATCGAGTTCCGAGCGCCGCTCGTCCTGCGGGACGTCGAGGGATGGTCGAACCAGGAGGTGGCGGAAGCACTCGGGCTCTCGCTGCCGGCCGCGAAGAGCCGCATCCACCGGGGGCGGATGCGACTTCGCGACGAGCTCGAGCGGTTGCGGGCATCCCAGCACGAGCCCGAGGCGCCGTGAGAAGCGGGACGGGTGTACGCTGAGAAGGCATGGGTGCGCCCGAGCGTGTCAGCACCTACAACTACGAGCGCTTCGACGTCTACGTCGAGTCCGGCGAGGACGAGCTCGAGTTCGCGGCGTTCCCGAACATGCTGCATGCCAACGAGCGTGCCCCGGACGGGGAGCTCACACGGCTCGGCGACGGCGCCCTCGTTCTCCTCGGGGCGCAGCGTGCAGGTGGCGTAGACGAGACGCCCGCCCGGCCGCAGGTGGCGCGCCGCGAGCGCGAGGAGCGCGCGCTGCGCGCGCTCGAGCGCCGCGAAGGCCGCCGGGTCG
>JBBILK010000236.1:0-3046 GCA_037444965.1 Actinomycetota bacterium
GACTGCCGACCGGCCAGGGCTGGTCGTTCGAGGTCAAGTGGGACGGGTACCGAGCGCTGGCCCGGCTTCGCGGTGGCGAGGCGACGCTGTCGAGCCGGTCGGGACACGATGTGACGGAACGCTTCGGCGAGCTCGCCCGGGCGCTCCCCCGCGGGCTTCGCACGCCGGACTGCGTCGTCGACGGTGAGATCTGCGCTCTCGACGAGCGGGGACGGCCGAGCTTCGGGCTGTTGCAGCGCGGTGAGGGCACGCTCGTGATCGAGCTGTTCGACCTGCTCGAGCTCGAGGGCGAGCGCATGCTCGAGCTCCCCCTCTCCGAGCGCCGCGCCCGCCTCGAGGCGCTGCTCGACCGGTCGGCGACGCGCGTGCGGCTCTCCGAGGCGTTCGAGGACGGCGACGCCCTGCTCGCGGCAGCGCGAGCCGAACGGCTCGAGGGAGTCGTCGCCAAACGCGCCGACTCCCGCTACCTGCCGGGAACGCGGAGCCGCGACTGGCTGAAGGTGAAGGCACGAGACCGCCAGGAGTTCGTGATCGCCGGCTACACCCGCGGTCGCGGGAGGCGATCCGGCTCGTTCGGCGCGCTCGTCCTCGCGGTCCGCCGCGGCAACCAGCTCGTGTGGGTCGGCAACTGCGGCACGGGCTTCACCGAGGCGGAGATCGATCGCCTGCTGCGCAGGCTGCGGCCGCTCGAGCGAGCGACGACCCCGTTTCCCGCGGTGCCGACGATGCCCCGGGTCGGCGCCGGCGGCGTGACGTGGGTGACGCCGAAGCTCGTCTGCGAGGTCGCGTTCGCCGAGTGGACGCGGGAGGGGCGGCTGCGGGCGCCCTCCTACCTCGGGCTCCGGGAGGACAAGGCACCGGCCGAGGTGAGGCGCGAGCGGCCCATCGAGGCGGAGCAGACGAGCGGCCGGCGGACGCTCCGGCTGCGGAACCTCGAGAAGGTCTTCTGGCCGGGCGACGGGATCACGAAGGGCGACCTGATCGACTACTACCGGCGGATCGCGCCGGTGCTCGTTCCGCACCTGCGCGAACGCCCGTTCACGATGAAGCGCTACCCGGACGGGATCGAGGGCGGGCACTTCTTCCAGAAGGACGCTCCCGTCCACATGCCGGAGTGGATCGAGACCTGCCCGCTTCCGGCCGGCTCTCGGGACGGGAGACGCCGGCGGACGATCCGCTCTCCGCTCGTGAACGACGAGCTCGCTCTGCTCTGGATGGTGAACATGGGCTGCATCGACCTGAACGCGACGCTGTCGCGAGCCGATCGCCCGGATCGCCCCGACCTCGTGCTCTTCGACCTCGATCCGGCCGACGGGACCAGCTTTCGCGAGGTCGTACGGGTCGCGCTCCTCGTCAAGGAGCTCCTCGACGCGCTCGGTCTGCAGGGGTTTCCGAAGACGAGCGGTGCCGACGGGATGCACGTGCTGGTGCCGATCGCCCGGCGCTCGACCTTCGAGGAGAGCAGGTCGTTCGTGAGCGTTCTCGCCGGTGCGCTCGCCAGGGCCCACCCGCGGCTCGTGACGACGGAGTGGGTGCGGGCGAGGCGGCACGGGGTGCTGATCGATGCGGGTCAGAACCGGGAGGGAGCCACGATCGCGTCCGTCTACTCGGTGCGCCCGCTGCCGGGAGCGCCAGTCTCGGCGCCGCTTCGCTGGGACGAGCTGACTCCGGAGCTCGACCCTCGCGATCTGACGATGGACGTCGTGCTCGGTCGGGTCGAACGTCACGGCGACCTCTTCGCGCCGGTCCTCTCGCTGCGGCAGTCGCTCGGCCGGGCGCTGCGCTCGCTCGGGTAGGGCGAAGCAGCGAGGCTCCCGACTACGATCGGGTCGTGGGCGGCGTCCAGATCTCGGTTGCCGGCGCCGGGAACGCCGGGCCGGAGCTCTGCGAGCTCGCGGCCGAGCTCGGCCGGCACCTCGCAGAGCGGGGCGCGGTGCTCGTTTGCGGCGGCCTCGGCGGGGTCATGGAAGCGGCTGCCCGAGGCGCGCGCGAGGCGGGCGGGACGACGCTCGGCATCCTCCCCGGCGAGTCGCGAGCCGACGCGAATGCGTGGATCCAGCACGCGGTCGTGACCGGTATCGGCCAGGCCCGGAACCTCGCGGTCGCCGCGAGCGGGGACGCGCTGATCGCGGTCGGCGGCGAGTGGGGGACGGCTTCCGAGATCGCGCTGGCGCGGAAGCTCGGCCGGCCCGTGGTGGTGCTGGGCCCGGAGCCGAACGTTGCCGGGGAAGGGATCGTCCGGGCGTCGAGCCCGGCGGAGGCGGTCGAGCTGGCGCTCGCGCTCGCGGCGGAGTCAGGCTCGCGCTGAGCCGAGCAGCCGCTGGAGCAGCCTCGACGCTCCTGCCTTGTGGAGGGGCTCGTTCAGGTTCCCGCACTTCGGCGACTGGACGCAGCCGGGGCAGCCGTGCTCGCACGGGCAGCCCGCGAGCAGCCGGGCGGTATCGGCGACCCAGCCCTCGAACTGCTCGAACCCGCGCTCCGTGATGCCAACGCCGCCGGGGTGGCCGTCGTAGACGAAGATCGTCGGCCGGCCGGTCTGGAAGTGGAGGTTCGTCGAGAGCCCGCCGATGTCCCACCGGTCGCACATCGCCCAGAGCGGCAGCATCGCGATCAGGGAGTGCTCGGCAGCATGGAGGGCGCCGAGGAGCACGGGGAGCTCGTTCTCGAGGTCGTCGAGCAGCAACGGCTCCGGGCAGAACCAGAGGGCCTCCGTCGCGAACGTCTGCGGCGGCAGCTGGAGCGGGACGAGCTCGAAGGCCTCCTGGCTGCGGAGCGAGCGCTTCTGGAAGGCGATTACCTGCTCGGTGACCGCGACCTCGCCGAAGCAGAGCTCGAGACCGAGTCGCAGCTCGCGGCGGCGCACGTCGTCGATCGAGGTCGTCGTCTCCCGCTTCGTCTGCGTGTAGTAGTCCCCGGCGAACGGCTCGACGGCCGCCAAGCGGCGGGCGAGGTCGAGCTCGAGCACGCGGTACGACTCGCCGAGATGGAGGTAGACGGCCCCCTCGTGCACCGTCGAGCACGCGCGTGCCTCCTCGACGAGCCCGAG
>JBBILK010000236.1:3074-5298 GCA_037444965.1 Actinomycetota bacterium
GACGCGGCGACCACCGAGACGGCCTCGGGTCCGGCCGAGCGCAGCGAGAAGCGGCCCGCCGGGTAGTCCCGCCCGGCCCAGGCGTAGCCGGCCGGCGTCCTGGCCAGCTCGCCGGCCGAGGCGAGCGCCTCCGCCCGCTCGAGCGCTGCGTCGCCGAGCACGATCCGGTCGCGCTCGCCGAGCGGCGCCTCGAAGGCGGCCGCCCGGACGTGGCCGTCGAGCACGCGCGGGTTTGCATGATCGAGGATCGCCGCCTCGACCCGGCGGCCGAGCAGGGTCTCGGGCTCGCGCACGAAGAACTGGTCGAGCGCGTCCTCGCTGGCGACGAGCACGGCGAGGCCGTGTCCGCGGCGCCCCGCCCGGCCCCACTGCTGGCGCAGGCTCGCGACCGTGCCCGGGAAGCCAACCGAGATCGCGCAGTCGAGCAGGCCGACGTCGATGCCGAGCTCCAGGGCGTCGGTGGCGGTCACCGCCAGCAGCTCGCCGGCGACGAGCCGGCGCTCGATCTCCCGCCGCTGCGCCGGTGTGTACCCGGCCCGGTAGGGAGAGAGGCGGGTTGCGAGCTCGGCCCCGACGCGCTCGGCCGCGAACCGGTGCACGAGCTCGGCGGCCTTGCGGCTCTTCGTGAAGCAGATCGTGCGCAGCCCGCGCTCGGCGAGCCCGGCGAGGAGGCGGGCGGCCTCTCCGAGCGGACTTGCCCGGAGTGCGAGCTCGGGATCGACGAGGGGCGGGTTCCAGAGCACGATCGTCCGCTCGGCCCGGGGCGCGCCGTCGTCGGCGACGACGGCGACCGGCTCGCCGACGAGCGCCCGGCCGAGCTCGCCCGGGTTCGCGATCGTGGCCGAGGCGAGCAGGAGCTGCGGCTTCGCTCCGTAGACCGCGGCGAGCCGTCGCAGGCGCCGAAGGACGTTCGCGACGTGCGAGCCGAACACGCCGCGGTAGACGTGCGCCTCGTCGACGACGACGAAGCGGAGGTTCGCGAGCACGTCCCCCCAGCGGTCGTGGTGGGGCAGGATGCCGACGTGGAGCATGTCCGGATTGGTCAGGATCAGGTTGGCCGACTTGCGGATCTGCCGGCGGCGTTCGGGCTCCGTGTCACCGTCGTAGATCGCTGCTCGGACGCGGGGAACGCGCAGGGCCTGGAGGCTCCGCGCCTGGTCCTGGGCGAGCGCTTTCGTCGGGTAGAGGTAGAGCGCACGGAGCTTCGGCTCGGTGGCGAGCGCGCTGAGCACCGGGAGGTTGAAGGCGACGGTCTTCCCGCTCGCCGTTCCCGTCGCGACGACGACGTGGTCGCCGCGCTCCGCGGCGGCGAACGTCTCCGCCTGGTGCGTGTAGAGCGACGTGATCCCCTGCGCCGCGAGCGCGCGTGCGAGCGCTGGGGCGAGCTCCTCGGGCAGGGGTGCCGCGCGGGCGCCGAGCGAGGGGACGGTCGTGCGGTACGCGAGCTCCTCGCCTTCGAGCAGAGCGTCCCAGGGTGTGACGGCCGCGGCCATTTCCCGCGATGCTAGCCTCCGGACCCGTGGTGCCCTGCTGCCTCACGATCGCGGGCTCGGACTCCGGCGGCGGTGCCGGCGTCCAGGCGGACCTGAAGGCGTTCGCGCGCCTCGGCTGCCACGGGACGAGCGCGATCGTCGCGCTGACCGCGCAGAACACGCGCGGCGTCACCGCGATCCATGCGGTACCCGTTGACTTCATCCGCGCGCAGCTCGACGCGATCGCCGACGACATCCCGATCGACGCGGTGAAGACGGGCATGCTGCTCGGTGCCGAGGCGATCGAGGTCGTGGCCGAGTTCCTCGCCGGCCGGCGGCTCCCGCTCGTCGTCGATCCGGTGATGGTGGCCACGTCCGGAGCCAGGCTGCTCCGCGACGACGCGGTCTCCACGCTCGCCGGGCGGCTGTTCCCGCTCGCAACGGTGGTGACGCCGAACCTGCGGGAAGCATGCCTGCTCGCCGGCGTTCCGTGGTCGGAGTCCGCCGAGCGGCGGACGCTGGCCGAGGCGGTCCACGCGCTCGGCGCCCCTGCGGTCGTCGTCACCGGGGGGCACGGCGCAGAGCCGGTCGACTGGCTCTACGACGGCACGCGTCACGTGCCGATCGAGGTCGAGCTGGAGTTCGAGTCCGGCAACCCGGTGGCCGTCGACGGCCAGCGGCTGGCGCCGGTGGACCTGCTCGGCCGCCTCAACCGCATCGGGGGCGAGCCCGGCGTCGGCCGGGTCGACCTC
>JBBILK010000237.1:0-5293 GCA_037444965.1 Actinomycetota bacterium
ACTCGAGCTCGAGTGGGATGAAGCGTGGCTCGCTCGGGTCGACGCCGAACGCGAGCGCCGGCGCCCCCATCGTCGAGATGACCTCGCCATCCTTGTCGGTCAGCTGGGCGATGTCGCTGATGCCGCCGACGGCGGCGTCCACATCCGGGAGCGCCCGCACGTCGTCGAGCACGCTCTCCGGGAACGACGGCGGGATGGTGAACTCCTCCTCGAACGCCGCCTTCCCGCTGACGACAGCGTCGGTTCCCGCATAGGACTCGACGAACAGGGTGTCGAAGGCGCTGTCGATCGTGTCGGTGAGGACGTACGTGCCGCTGATCATCGCCACGCCGAGAACGATCGCGAGAGCCGTCAGCGCCGCGCGGAGCTTCCTGCCCGCGAGCCCCTTCAGCGCGACGCGGATCATCGCGGCGTGAGCTCGTTCATCGCCGCAAGCACCTCGGAGGCGGTCGCCTTCCCCATGTCCTTGACGATCAGCCCGTCGGCGAGGAAGAGGATCCGGTCGGCCATGGCAGCGGCGCGCGCCTCATGGGTGACCATCAGCGACGTCTGGCCGTAGCTGTCGACCGAGTCGCGGAGGAGCCGGAGGATCTCCTCGCCGGTGTGCGAGTCGAGGTTGCCCGTCGGCTCGTCGGCGAACAGCACGGTCGGTCGCGAGATGAGCGCGCGGGCGATCGCAACGCGCTGCTGCTGGCCTCCCGAGAGCTCGGAGGGCCTGTGCTTGCGGCGATCGGCAAGCCCGACACGCTCGACGATCTCCGAGACCCAGCCGTCGTCGGGCTTCTCTCCGGCGAGATCGAGCGGAAGCGTGATGTTCTCCTCGGCCGAGAGCATGGGCAGCAGGTTGAAGAACTGGAAGATGAAGCCGATGTGCTCGCGCCGGAGCAGGGTCAGCTCGTGATCCGAGAGGTGCGTGATCTCCGTGCCGTCGATCGAGACCTCGCCGGTCGTGGGCCGGTCGAGCCCCGCGAGGATGTGCATCAGCGTCGACTTGCCCGACCCGGACGGCCCCATCACGGCCGTGAACTGGCCGCGGGGAATCTCGAGCGACACGCCGCGGAGAGCGTCGACGGCGGTCTCGCCCTCTCCGAAGCGGCGCGTGACCCCGGCCGCGGCGACGACGGTCGAGCGCTGCGGAGCTTCTGCCTGCTCGAGCTCGCTCATGGTTCCGCAGTCTGACAGGCGGGTCCCCGCAGTGCGGAGGGTGCCAGCCCGCTTCTCCGAGTACGGCTTGCCGTGCGCGGAGAAGCGGGCGGCGCGAAGCCACGGCCGCGTGGCTTCACGCCGCACACCCCTCCCACGTGCAAGAGGCTTGCCCGCTCGAAACCTTGCGCGTCGCCGGCTACGAGGGAAGCGAGGCTTCGACCGCCTCGACCGTGTCCGCCACTCGTTTCACGATCAGGGCCAGCTCCTCGTCGGAGCTGACGAAGGCGGGCGCGAGCAGGGTCTGGTCGCCGGCGTAGCCGTCGGCGGTCGGCTGGGTCGAGTAGACGAGGAGGCCCCGGCGGAGCGCCTCCTCGTCGACACGCGAGGCGACTCGAAGCGCAGGATCGAGGAACGACGTGCCGTCGCTCGGGTCGGCGTAGTCGATCCCGAGCAGGAAGCCGCGCCCGCGCACCTCGCGCACGATCCGCGAGCCCCGAAGGGCCGCCTGGAGCTCCTCGCGCAGGCGCGGGCCGCGCTCCCGCACGCGCTCGACGAGCCGGTGGCTCTTCAGGTACGCGACGACGGCGAGCGCGACCGCGCAGGAGAGGGGCGCGCCGTCCCAGGTGTGCCCGTGCTCGAAGCTGCGGGAGCCTGCGGCGACCGCCTCGTAGAGCTCGTCGCGGCAGAGGACGGCGCCGATCGGCGCGTACCCCGCGCCGAGGCCCTTGGCGGTCGTGATCACGTCGGGCACGAGCGGAAGCTGGTCGGCGGCGAACCACGTGCCGGTCCGTCCCATTCCCGTCACGACCTCGTCCAGGCAGACGAGGAAGCCGTGCTCCCGCCGCCGCTCGTCGAGCCCTCGCCAGAAGCGCTCGGGCGGCGAGTAGGCGGGCAGCGCGGCAGCGCTGACCGGCTCGGAGAAGAAGGCGGCGATCGTCTCCGGGCCCGCCTCCTCGATTGCCCGGTCGAGCGCTTCGAGCGCGGCCTCGCCGGTCGGGTCGAACCGCCAGGTCGACGGCGGGATGTGAAGCTGCGGCGACAGGTACGGCTCGTAGGGGCGCTGGAGCCCCGGCCTGCCGGTCAGCGCGAGCGTCGCCCAGGTGGGGCCGTGATACGCCTGCGCCTGGGTGACGAAGCGCCAGCGGGAGGTCTCGCCCCGCTCGACGTGGTAGCTGCGGGCGAGGCGCAGCGCGAGCTCGTTCGCCTCCGAGCCGCCGGTGACGAAGTGCACGCGGCCGAACCCCTCGGGTGCGATCGAGACGAGCTCGGCCGCCAGCCGCTCCTGCGGAGGCGTGGTCGCGCGGAGGTTGTAGACGAAGGGGATCCGCCCGGCCTGCTCCCGTGCCGCCTCGACGAGCTCGCGGACGCCGTAGCCGAGGCTGGTCACCATCGCGCCGCCCCCGACCGCGTCGAGGATGGCGTTCCCGGCCGCGTCGTAGAGCCACACGCCCTCCGCCCGCTCGATCAGCGGGTACGCCTTGTCGAGCTCGCGCGGGAAGACGCTCGTCTCGTGCGCGCGGACGACCGCCTCGCCGCTCACGCCCCGCGCCACTCCACGATCCCCCGAGCGTACAGCCGGCCCGGGCACCTGCGGGTCAGCGACTCGTGAACTTCGTCCAGGCCTCGGCGAGGACGTCGCCGAGGATGCCCGTGATCTCGTCGAACTGTGCGGGGCCGGCGACGAGTGGCGGCGAGATCTGGATCACCGGGTCGCCGCGGTCGTCGGCCCGGCAGATGAGGCCGCGCTCGAAGAGCCGTGGCGAGAGGAAGTCGCGCAGGAGCCACTCGCACTCCTCGGGCGAGAACGTCTCCTTCGTCGCCTTGTCCTTGACGATCTCGAGCGCCCAGAAGTAGCCCGCGCCGCGCAGGTCACCGGCGATCTCGAGCTCGAGGAGCTGCGAGAGCGTACGCCGGAAGCGCTCCTCGTTCTCCCGGACGCGCTCGACGATCCGCTCGCGCTTCATGATCTCGATGTTCTTGAGCGCGACCGCGCACTGCACGGGATGCCCGCCGAAGGTCATGCCGTGGGCGTACATCTTCGTTCCCTCGAGGAACGGCTCCATCACCCGGTCGCTCGCGATCAGCGCGCCGATCACGCCGTAGGAGGACGAGAGGCCCTTCGCCGACGTGATCAGGTCGGGACGGATGTCGTACCGGGTCGACGCGAACCAGTCGCCGACGCGGCCGAAGCCCGTGATCGTCTCGTCGGCGCAGAGCAGGATGCCGTACCGGTCGCAGATCTCGCGCACGCCGCGGAAATAGCCGGCCGGGGGCGTGAACGCGCCGCCCGCGTTCTGCACCGGCTCCATGATCACCATCGCCACCGTGTCCGTGCCTGCCTGCTCGATCGCCGACTCGAGGTCCTCGAGCAGGAAGGCCGTGAACTCCTCCTCGGTCTCCCCGTCGGGCCGGTGGTAGCGGTTCGTGTTGCGGACGTGGACCACGTCCGGGACGAGCGGCTCGAAGGGCGTCCGGAGCTGGGCGATGCCGTTGATCGAGAGCGCGCCCATCGTCGTCCCGTGGTAGGCGATCCGCCGGGCGACCGCCTTCCAGCGGCGCTCGCCGCGGGCGGCGTGGTACTGGCGGGCGAGCTTCCAGGCCGCCTCCACCGCCTCCGAGCCGCCGGAGACGAAGAAGACCCGGTTCAGGTCTCCCGGCGCGAGGCCCGCGACCTCGGCGGCGAGCTCGATCGACCGCGGGTGGGCGTACGTCCAGTTGATGTAGAAGGGGAGCTCGCGCATCTGCGCGGCCGCCGCCTCGCCGATCTCCTCGCCGAAGCCGTAGCCGATGTTGACCGAGAAGAGGCCGGCGAGCGCGTCCAGGTAGCGCTTGCCGTTCACGTCCTCGAGGTAGCAGCCGTCGCCGCGGACGATCACGGGGAGCTCGGACTCCCGGTAGCCCGCCATGCGCGTGAAATGGAGCCAGAGGTGGTCGCGAGCCGCTTCCTGCAGCTCGGCTGCCGACATTCTCGTCTCGGTGGAGCTCACGGCGTCTCCTCGGGGTCGGGGGCGGTCCGCGTAGGTTAGCCGGACGCGAGCACTCGCTCCTGCCGGTGGGGGAGCGGGACGGCCGGGTCGGCGGAGTCGATCTCGCGGGCGAGGCGGTGGCCGTCGAACACGGCGTCGGCGATCAGCCGCGGCGCGACGCAGTCGCCGATCCGGTAGAGCCCGTCGATCCCGGCCGCCTCGAGCGCGGACGGCTCGGCGGCGAGCTCGAGGTAGAGCGACTCGTCGGAGAGCCGCTGGGTGACGAGCACGACCCCGTCCGCCTTCAGCTCGAAGGGCTTCCCGAACGGGTTCAGGCAGGCGACCGTGCCCGGCGCGATCGACGAGACCGTCGTGCCCGCCCGCTGCGTCACTCCGAGCTCGTCGAGGCGCTCGCAGAGGAGCTCCCGCTCCAGCGTGTGCTCGCAGAGGGGCGCAACGAGGGGCAGGCTCGTCACCAGCTCGACGGAGAGACCCTCGCCCGCGAGCTGCTCGGCGATGCTGGCCGCCATGAAGTAGCCCTCGCAGTCGTAGACGACGGCCCGGTCGCCGGGGGGCCGCTTGCCCTCGACGAGCACCTGCTCCGGCCTGAGCACGTGCGGTAGCGCCGCGTCGGCACCCGGGATCGGCTCGCGCGTCACGTGGCCGAGCCCGTCGCCCGACCAGCGCGAGCCGGTCGCAACGACGACGAGCTCCGCCCCGTACTCGAGCACGTCCCGGGCGGTGAGGCGGACCCCCGTGATCACCTCGACGCTTCGCAGCTTCTCGAGCTGGATCCGGCGCCAGTTGAGCACGCGCGCCCACTCGCCGAGGCCAGGCAGGGTCGGGATCCAGCGCATGATCCCGCCGATCTCGGCCTCCGCCTCGACGAGGTGGACGCGGCGGAAGCCGCGCTTGCCGAGCACGATCGCGCACTCCATCCCCGCCGGCCCGGCGCCGACGACGAGCACGTCCCGGTCCGCGTTCGCGGCCCGCTCGAATCGCTCCGGGTGCCAGCCGCGCCGGTACTCCTCCCCCGCCGTCGCGTTCTGCGTGCAGCCGAGGTGGTGCCACTCGTCGCCCTTGACGATGCAGATGTTGCAGCCGATGCACTCGCGGATCTCGTCGTAGCGGCCCTCCTCGATCTTCCGCGGCAGGAACGGGTCGGCGATCGAGGGCCGGGC
>JBBILK010000238.1:0-5249 GCA_037444965.1 Actinomycetota bacterium
GGGCCGCGCTGAACTCCCGCCTGCGCCTTGTCACGCCGAGCGCCGCCGCCACGCCAGACGACGTCGTGGCCCCGGGCGAGGACGGGCAGATCATCTGCCACCTCGCCTCGGACGAGGCGTTCGAGGGGTACTGGAACCGGCCCGATGCGGACGTGAAGGCCCTTCGCCACGGCTGGTACTACACGGGCGACCTCGGCCGGCTCGACGCCGACGGCGAGCTCTGGATCGCCGGCCGCGTCGACGACATGATCATCTCGGGCGGCGAGAACATCCATCCGCTCGAGGTCGAGGAGGTACTCGCCCGTGCGCGCGGCGTCCGGGACGTGGCCGTCGTCGGGCTGCCGGACGACCGGCTCGGCCAGCGCGTGACGGCGTTCGTGGTCGCCGACCCGAAGACGACCGCCGAGGAGCTCGACGCCCACTGCCTCGCGTCGCCCGGCCTTGCCCGCTTCAAGCGCCCCCGCGAGTACCGCTTCGTCGAGACGCTGCCGAAGAGCCCGTCCGGGAAGATCCTCCGCCGAACACTCAGAGAAGGAGACACCGCTTGACGTACGACGGCTTCCACGTCAACCGCGACGACCCGCGCGGGGTCGTCACGATCACGCTCGACGTCCCCGGGAAGATGAACCGCGTCTCGATGCTGGCGCGAGAGCAGCTCGCGTCCCTCTTCGCGGAGCTCGGCTCGGACGCCGCGGTCCGGGCGATCGTGCTCGCCGGCGCAGGGGAGCAGGCCTTCACCGCCGGCGGAGACATCCCGGGCTTCCTCGAGAAGAACCCCGACCACCTCTCGCGTCTCGCCTGGAACGTCGCCGCCCCCGAGCGTTGCCCGAAACCGGTGGTCGCGAAGATCCGCGGCTACTGCCTCGGGGTCGGACTCGAGCTCGCCCTCGCGTGCGACTTTCGCGTCGCCTCGACCGACGCGCAGCTCGGTCTGCCCGAGATCGGCCTCGGCATGATCCCGGGCTCGGGCGGCACGCAGCGGCTCGCGCGCCTGATCGGCCTCGGCCGCGCGAAGGACGTCGTGATCCGGCGCAAGCGCATCGGCGCCGACGACGCGCTGGCCTGGGGGCTCGTTTCCGAGGTCGCTGCCGCGGACGAGCTCGACGCCGCCGTCGACGGGGTCGTGGACGAGCTCCTCGCCCTCTCCCCGCTCGCGCTCGCCGTGGCGAAGCGGGTGCTCAACCACGCCTACGACGGCCCGCTGCACGTCGGGCTCGAGCTGGAGGGCCTCGCGTACGGTCTCCTGCGCTCGACGCACGACTTCCGCGAGGGTGTCGAGGCGTTCGTCGAGAAGCGACCGCCCCGTTTCGAGGGTCGCTGAGGCGCCGGGTATCCTTGTCGGCCGTGCCCGGGCGAGCAGTCCTCCTCGTCTCGCTGACTGCTGCGCTTCTGCTCGCGGCCTGCGGGGGCGACCCGCCCGAGGCGGAGTTCACGGCAACCCCGGCGAGCGGCGAGGCGCCGCTCACGGTCTCGTTCACGGACGCGTCGACGAACGATCCGACCGGCTGGCGGTGGGACTTCGGAGACGGCGGCACGTCCGAGGAGCGGAACCCCACGCACGAGTACGAGACTCCCGGCACCTATACCGTGACCCTCACGGCGACGAACGGCGAGGGGTCGGACGACGCCGTCAAGCGCGACCTGATCACGGTCACGCCGCCGCCGAACCCCGTCTGCGCGAGCCTCCAGGAGCTGAAGACCACGCTCGGGAAGCTGACCGGGATCGACCTGAGCCTCGCCGGCCTGGCCGAGCTCCAGGGTATCGTGCAGGAGCTCAGGACCGGACTCGACGAGCTGCGGAGCGCGGGAGGCGAGGAGTACGGGGACGAGATCGCCAAGGTGGAAGAGGCCTACGACTCCGTGACGGCGGCGATCGGGAGCCTCGCCGAGTCTCCGGCGGGCGCGCTCGACGAGGTGGCCGCCGCCGCGGCCGACGTGGGCGCCGCCCTCGCCGCCGTCGAGTCCGCGATCCAGGAGGGCTGCGGGTAGCCGGTGGCCGGCGCTCGCGTGCTCCTCGCGCTCGTCGTCGGCCTCGCCGTCGCGGCCTGCGGCAGCGAGGCGCCGCCGACGCTGGACGGCACCTCCTGGACGCTCGTCTCGCTGAACGGGCAGGAGCCGCTGGCGGAGGCGCCGATCACGATCGAGTTCGCGGGCGAGCAGGTCAGCGGCTCGGCCGGC
This sequence comes from Actinomycetota bacterium, assembly GCA_037444965.1. Taxonomy (GTDB): domain Bacteria; phylum Actinomycetota; class Thermoleophilia; order Gaiellales; family Gaiellaceae; genus JBBILK01. The sequence goes on from JBBILK010000238.1 coordinate 2,179, forward strand.
TGCAACCAGTACTCGGGCGGCTACACGGCCGAGGGGAGCGAGCTGTCGTTCGGGGCGCTCGCGACGACGCGCATGGCCTGCCCGGAGCCGATCATGGCCCAGGAGGCGGCGTACCTCGCCGCGCTCGAGGGATCGGCGTCGTACGCCCTCGAGGACGGCCGGCTCGTGATCGAGAGCGGCGACGGCACCCTCGCCTACGCCGCCGCCTGAGCCGGGGCGACCGTGAGCCGCGCGAGCGTGACGTGGCTCGGCCACTCGACCGTCCTCGTCGACCTGGACGGCGTGCGCCTCCTGACCGACCCGGTCCTCCGCGCCCGCGTCGCGCACCTGAGGCGTGTCGCTCCGGTCGACGTTCGAGCGCTTCGCGGCGTCGACGCGACGCTCGTCTCGCACGTCCACTACGACCACCTCGACCTCCCCTCGCTCGAGAGCCTGGGCCGCTCGCTCCCGGTCGTCGTCCCGCGCGGGACGGGCGCGATGCTCCACCGCCGCCGCTTCGAGCAGGTGATCGAGGTCGAGGAAGAGGAGAAGATCCAGATCGGAGCCCTCTCCGTCCGTGCGACGCACGCCGAGCACGAAGCGGACCGGGGCCCGCTCCGGACGAAGGCGCCGTGCCTCGGCTACCTCGTCGAGGGCTCCCGGCGCGTCTACTTCGCCGGCGACACCGACCTCTTCCCGGGCCTCGCCGGGCTCGTCCCCGACCTGGACGTGGCCCTGCTGCCGATCTGGGGCTGGGGCCCCGCGATCGGCGCGGGCCACCTGGATCCGCGCCGCGCCGCCGAAGCGCTCGCGCTGCTCCAGCCGCGAGTTGCCGTCCCGATCCACTTCGGGACGTACTACCCGGTCGGCCTGCGACGCAGCCCGCCGCCGTTCCTGAGCGAGCCCGCCGAGGCGTTCCGGCGACACGCTGCCGAGCTCGCCCCGGCCGTCGACGTGCACGTGCTCCCGCTCGCCGGGAGTCTCGAGCTCCCGTGAGCGTCCGGCCGCCCGCGTACGATGGGTGTTGCCGTGGTGGCACTACCGCCTGACGACGAGCGGCTGCTCGAGGCGCTAGCACTCGCCGCGCGTCTCTGGTGGATCCAGCTGGTCAGCGGGATCCTGTTCCTCGTCCTCGGTTTCGTCGTCCTCTCCTACGACGTCGACTCCCTCGTCATGACCGCGATCCTGATCGGCGTCTCGTTCGTCTTCACCGGTCTCGGCTGGATCGTCCGCGGGTCGCAGATGGACGACCTGAAGTGGTGGTTCATCGGCGGCGGCATCGCCGCCCTGATCGCGGGGATCATCGCCTTCGCCTACCCCGGCCGCACGCTGCTCGTGCTCGGCCTGATCACCGGCTGGTTCCTGCTCGTGGCGGGGATCGTCGACATCGTCTCCTCGCTCGCGAACCGCGACCGCGACCTCTGGTGGCTCGGCCTGATCACCGGCATCGTCATGTTCGGACTCGGCGCCTGGGCCGTCCGCGAGGACAACCGGACCGTGCTCCTGCTCGTGACGATCGTGGGCGTCTACTGCCTCCTCCGCGGCGTCGGCGATCTCGTCGCCGCGTTCCAGCTGAGGAAGGTGCGGAAGGAGCTCCAGGCGTAGGACGAGGCGGTATGGAGCCGCGCCTCGCGCTCGACGTCCCGCGGGAGCAGGTACTGGCTCGCGCGGCCGAGCTGATCGAGCAGGCCTGGGGGAGCTTCGACCGCTACCGGCCCGAGGAGCCGCCGCTCGGCGAGCGCGTGCGCTCGCTGCTCGCCTCGGCCCTGCCCGAGCGCGGAAGCCCCGTGCTCGAGGCGCTCGACGACACCGCCCGGATCCTCGACGAGAGCATCGCCCAGCCGCGCCCGCGCTACTTCGCCTTCATCGGCTCCTCCGGGCTCGAGATCGGCGTCGTCGCAGACGCGCTCGCCGCCTGCTTCGACGTCAACCTCGCCCGCTACGCGGCCGCGGCGACGGAGGTGGAGCAGCAGGCGCTGCGCTGGCTGGGCGAGTTCGTCGGCTTCCCCGGCACAACCGGCAGCTTCACGAGCGGCGGGACGGTGAGCAACCTGACCGCGCTCGCAGCGGCGCGCGAGCGTGCCTTGCCCGGTGCCCGGGCCGACGGGCTGGCCGGCAGGCGGGCGGCGGTGTACGCCTCGGAAGAGGCGCACTACTCGGTGAAGCGGGCGGCGGAGCTGCTCGGCCTGGGAGCGCACAGCCTGCGCCTCCTGCCCGTCGATCCAGCGCACCGGCTCGTGCCGGCGGCGCTCGCCGAGGCGATCGACGGCGACCTGGCTTCGGGAGTCACGCCGGTGGCCGTCGTCGCGAGCGCGGGCACGACGCTGACCGGCGCGATCGACCCGCTCTCCGCGATCGCGGAGATCTCCGCCGGGCGCGGCGTCTGGCTCCACGTCGACGGCGCCTACGGCCTCCCGGCCGCCTCGCTGCCCGCTCTCCGCGACCGGTTCTCGGGCCTCGACCGCGCCGACTCGGTCGCGATCGACGCCCACAAGTGGCTCTACCTCCCGAAGGCGTGCGGCGTCGTGCTCGTCCGCGACGGCCGCGCGCTCGCCCGTGCGTTCGCGCACGAGGAGGCGTACATGCCGCACGAGGAGGGCCAGTTCCACGCCGTCGACACGACCGTCGAGTACTCGCGGCCGTTCCGGGCGCTGAAGCTCTGGCTCGCGTTCCGCGTCCACGGGGCCGGGGCGTTCCGGGCCGCGATCGAGCGCAACCTCGCCCAGGCCCGACTCCTCGCGGCCGAGGTTCGGCGGCACGAGGAGCTCGAGCTGCTGCTCGAGCCCGAGCTCTCGATCGTGCTCTTCCGCCATCTCCCGGACGCCGGCGTGAGCGTGAACGACCACAACCTCCGCCTCGCCGAGGCGCTGCAGGCGGACGGCCGGGTCTACGTCGCTTCCGCGATCGCGGGCGGCCGCGCCTGGCTCCGTCCCTGCTTCGTCAACTACCGGACGACCGACGAGGACGTGCTCGCGCTCGTCGAGATCGTGCGCGAGCTCGGCGCTCGGCTCGCAAGCCGCTAGCGATCGGGGACGCGGGCGATCGCCTCGACCTCGATCTTGATCCCGGGAATCGCGAGGCGGCTCACCTCG
>JBBILK010000239.1:0-5245 GCA_037444965.1 Actinomycetota bacterium
CATCGCGTCGAGGAACGGCTCCCAGTCGAGCTGCGGGACGTCCTCGGCGACGTCGTGCCCGAGCTCTGCGAGGAGGGCTGCGGTCTCCTCCGTCGCGCGGGCGACCTCGGGATGGCCGGGCTTGCCCGACCAGGGCTCCCGGCAGAAGGCGACTCGCAGCCTCCCCGGCGGCGTGCCGACCTCGGCGAGGAACGGACGCTCCGGCCGCGGGATCACGAGCACGTCGCCCGCGGCAGGGCCCTGGACGGCGTCGAGCAGCGCCGCCGTGTCGCGCACCGTTCGGGAGACGGCGAAGCCGACCGACCAGCCGCTGAGCGGGAAGCCGGCACGCGGCGCCGGCGAGATCCGGCCGCGCGTGGGCTTGAGGCCGACGAGCCCGCACGCCGAGGCCGGGATGCGGATCGAGCCGCCGCCGTCGCTCGCGTGCGCGACCGGGACGACGCCTGCCGCCACCGCCGAGGCGGAGCCGCCGCTCGAGCCGCCCGCCATGTGCTCCGGGCTCCAGGGCGTGCAGGTGCGGCCTGCCGCCAGCGTCTCGGTGATCCCGGCGATTCCGAACTCCGAGGTCGTCGCCCGCCCGGCGCTGACGAGCCCCGCCTGCTTGAAGCGGGCTCCGAGGACGGTGTCGCCCTCCGGAACGAAGCCTCGGGCGAGGCGGCTGCCCATCTCGCACGGAACCCCGCCCTCGATGCCGCCGAGGTCCTTCAGCAGGTAGGGCACGCCGCGGAACGGGCCCGCTGGAACCTCCTCGTCGCGGAGGCGCTCGGCCTTCTCGGCGAACGTCTCGACGAGGGCGCAGAGGGAAGGGTTGACCCGCTCCGCACCCGCGACCGCGAGCAGCACGAGCTCGCGTGGCGTCGCCTCGCCGCGGCGGACGAGCTCGGCGAGGCCGAGCCCGTCGTACGACGCGTACTCGGTGAGCGAGAGGGACATGCGCGGGTCAGCTCGCGGCCGCGGCCCGCTCGAGCACCTCGACCACCCCGGCGTTCCCGTCGACCCTGACGAGGTCGCCGTCGCGGATCGAGTTGGTCGCGTTCCACGTGCCGACGACCGCGGGAATCCCGTACTCGCGGGCGGCGATCGCGGCGTGGGTGAGCATCCCGCCCGTGTCCGTCACCACGCCGGCGATCTTCAGGAACAGGGGCGTCCAGGCCGTGCCCGTGTAGGGGCAGACGAGGATGTCCCCGGCCTGCAGCGTGGGGAACTCCTCGAAGCTGCGGACGAGGCGAGCGGGGCCCTCGGCCAGGCCCGGCGCCCCCGGGAACCCCTCGAGCCGCTCCTTCACCTCCTTCTCGCCCTTCGGGTGGAGCACCTCGTCGATGATCCCGAACACCTTGATCGCGATGGGGTCCGTCATCGTCTCGGGCACCTTGCCGACGGTGAGCGGCGCATCTGCCTGCGCCGACTTCGCCCACTGCTCCTTTCGCTCCGCGACGAGCGACGGCACGAGCGCCTGGTGGTGGTAGGTGCCGATCTTCTCGTCCCGAGCGAGATCCCCGAGCACCTCGATCAGCTCGCCGAAGGTCAGGAAGAAGACGTCGTCGGCCTGCTCGAGCAACCCGAACCGGTGTAGCCGGTGTCCGCCCGCGAGGAGCGCGTTGTGGAGCGCAGCCGTCGAGCCCTGGTCGATGTAGAAGCCGTGGTCCTCCTGGTAGGCGTACACCTGCTGGGCGACGCGGAGGAAGCGCTCGAAGGCGGGCCTGTCCTCGGCCGACAGCCGCTCTTCCACGGCGGCGATCGCCCGCGCCCGCTCGGCGACCACGGCCTCGCGGGCCTCGTACAGGTCCCAGCCCGCGTCCATGCGGGCGAAGTAGCTCGTGATCGTCTCGAGCACGGGCGTGGGGTCGTCGCGCCAGGTCGGGAAGATCACGTCCAGGTGAGCGGCGCTGATCCGGTTGCCGTGCGTGAGCAGGCACTCGTCGAGCCGGTGAAGCCACTCGCGCCCGCCCGCCCGGTCCGCGAGCGCCTCGCGGAGTGAGGCGCTCGGCGTCGAGGTGAGGACGTCGCGGAGGCCTGCCTCGTCCGCCAGCTTGGCGAGGCTCCAGAGCTCCTCGTCCGTCCGCGCCGGCATCGAGTCGAACCCCTTCAGCATGTTGACGAAGTCCTTCTCCTCGACGCCGTACTGCTTGCAGAAGGCCTCGAACTCGAGGTAGATCGTGTCGGCCGGGTACATGAGGATGAAGTGGATCTCCCAGTGCCGGCGGTTGATCTCCTCGGCGTTCCTGACGTGGTCGAGGAGGTGCGGGGTCGTCAGGCTGAGAGCGTCGACCGCGGCCAGGGAGGAGAGGTTGGCGGTCACCTCGGCGATGTAGCTCGCGTAGTACTCGCCCCAGTGGTCCATGCAGTGGTCGACGAGCCGGCCGAACGCCTCTGCCCGGCGGGCGACCTCCTCCGCATCGTCGATCAGGGCGAACCCCAGGTAGACCCGGCCCTGGTGCAGCTTGACGTACGCGCCTTTCGACGGCGGCAGCTGCGTCTGCTCAGCGGCGACGTGGTAGCCCCAGGCGTGGTGCCGCTGGATCGTCGTCATCCCCATCGGCGAGATCGGGTACGGCTGGTGGAGGTCGTCGCGGAACCAGAAGATCTCCCGCTCCTGCTCCGGTCTGAGCGTCCGGAGCGCGCTGATGCTTCGGTCGATCGGCATGGGGCCTCCTCACGCGTTCACATGGGCGGGAGCTTGAAGAGCGCCTCGGCATTCTTGCCCAGGATCGAGTCGATGTCCGCCTGCGGCAGGTCGGCGGCTTCGCCCATGTCCTTCACGGCCTTGATCGCGCCTTCGGGATCGCCGACCCGATGCGCGTAGTCGGTGCCGACCACGAGGTGATCGGGCCCCACCCACTCGAGCGCGCACTTCATCGCCGGCTGGTAGAAGGAGGTCGTGTCGGGCCAGACCTGCTTCTGGTAGACGACGTCGGGCGCCTCGCTGAGCTCGAGGCCCCACTCCTTCGCGTAGCCCTTCCAGGCGTGGCGAAGCCGCTGCACCATGTAGGGCACGATGCCGCCCAGGTGGCCGTGGACGGCCTTGAGCTTCGGGTACTTCTCGAACACGCCGTTGAAGATCAGGCTGATCAGGGAGACCGAGGTGTCGACCGTGTAGCCGTACAGCTGGTACGGGATCCGGAGCTGGTTCATCAGCTCGGAGGTCCAGGGGACGGTGGGGTGCATGAGAAACGGCAGCTCCCACTCGTTCGCCATCGCGAAGATGGCGTCGAACTTGTCGAGGAAGAGCGGCTCGCCGTTCACGTTCGAGAACATCTGGATGCCCTTGACCCCGAGCTCCTTGTAGCAGCGCTCGAGCTCCTTGGCGGCCTCGTCGGGCGCCTGGTACGGCAGCGCCGCCATCGTGTACAGCCGCCCGGGATGGTCGGCGGCCGCCTGCGCGTATTCGTCGTTGATCCGCTTCGCCCAGTAGACGCCCTCGTCCGGCGGCAGGCTCTCGGGGCCGGGGATGGTGATGCTCATCACCTGCGTGTCCAGACCGGCCCTGTCGAGGTCCTCGATCCGGGCCTTGAGGTCGTAGTGGCCGGGGCGGTCGATGTGCGCGACGATGACGTCGCCGGGCGCGTAGCAGACGTAGCTCGTCGGGCCCGTCTGGCGTGCGTACGGCGCTTCGCTGCGGCTGACGAGGTACTCGAGGAAGTCGGGCGGGTACCAGTGGTTGTGGACGTCGACGGTCCGCTGTGCCATGGTCAGTCTCCTTCTTCGTTCGAGGGTGGGTTGCCTGCGAGGTGCTGGATCCTGCGGGCCTGCAGGACGAAGAGCGTCCCGCCCTTGTAGGCCCATTCGACGTCGACCTCGAAGCCGAAGTGCGCTTCGATCGCGAGCCCGGCCGTGCCGAGCTCGGCGAGCTGGGAGTCGGACAGCGTCGGCGCGCCGGCGAGCTCGGCGGGCACCTGCTGCTCAATCCGTCCGGAGCCCCGCTCGCCGTCGATCGTCACCATCATGCTCTTGCGGGCGGTGCGGCGCTCCTTGACCGCCAGGCCGCCCTTGTCGAGGACGTAGAAGTCGTTCAGCGACTTGCCCGACACGACCGACTCGCCGATCCCCCAGTTGGCCTCGATCACGATCTCGGTCACGGCCCCGCTGATCGGGTTCGCGGTGAAGAGGACGCCGGCCGTGTCGGCGTCGACCATCGCCTGGATCACAGGGGCGATCAGGCCGCGGTCGTGATCGATCCCGCGGCTGTGGCGGGCGAAGGCGGCCCGCGCCGTCCAGAGCGACGCCCAGCACTCCCGGACGCGCTGCAGAACGTCGCTCTCGCCCCGGACGTAGTGGTAGGTGTCCATCATGCCCGGGAACGAGCCGATCGGGCTGTCCCGGACGGCGACGGACGACCGCACGGCGACGAACTCGTGCTCACCCCCGACGAGCGCCCGGTAGCGGTCGAGGATCTCGCCCTCGAGGTCGGGCGGGATAGTCGCCGCCGCGATCATCGCCCGGATGCGGCCCGTCTCGGCCTCGAGCGCGCTCAGATCCTCGAAGTCGAGGCTCGCGGCGGCGGCGGCGATCGGCCCCGCGAGGGCGTTCGTCTCGATCACGTGCCCGAGCGCCGCGGCGGTGATGCAGAACCCGGGGGGAACGCGAATCCCGGCCCGGGTGAGCTCGCCGAGGTTGGCGCCTTTCCCGCCGCAGCGCTGCACGTCCTCCCGCGTGATCTCGTCGAGCGTGAGGGTGTACGCCGCCGGGGTCATCTCGAGACCAGCTTCTGCCGCTGCACCTTGCCGGTGGCCGTCCTCGGCAGCGCGTCGACGAACTCGATCCAGCGCGGGCGCTTGTAGGCGGCCATCTTCTCGACGCAGTACGCGATCAGCTCCTGCGCCAGCTCGTCGGAGGGTGTGTAGCCGCGATTGAGAGCGACGAACGCCTTGGGCTTGATCAGGCTCGACCGGTCGGGATGGCCCACGACCGCGGTCTCGAGCACGGCCGGATGGCCGGTCAGCGTGTTCTCGATCTCGACCGGCGAGACCCAGATGCCGCCCACCTTGAGCATGTCGTCGGGACGGCCGACGTACCAGTAGAAGCCCTCCTCGTCGATGCGGTAGGTGTCGCCTGTGAACAGCCACTCGCCGCGGAACGTGCGGCGGCTCCGCTCGTACTGGTGCAGGTACGACAGCGCCGTCGTCTCGCCCCTGACCATCAGGTAGCCCGTCTCGCCCGGGGGCACCGGCTGCCCGTCGTCGTCGACGACCGTGACCTCGAAGCCGGGGACGGGCTTGCCGGTCGATCCCGGGCGGACGTTGCCGGG
>JBBILK010000240.1:0-5228 GCA_037444965.1 Actinomycetota bacterium
GGCCGCGGAGCGTTAGCTCGCCGCCGCGTAGCGGCGGCGTCGTCGACGGAGCGCGGCGGCGGCTCCGGTAGCGAGGACGAGCATCAGCGCCCCGTACACGGCGGGCGTGGCGGCCGCTCCCGGCGCACCGAGCTCGCCCGCGAGGGCTGCCGCGACGGCGAAGTCGCGAAGCGAGAAGACGAACGGGCCCGGGAGCCCGCCTCCGAGCGCGCGGCGCAGGACGAGCGCGACGGCCGCCGAGACGGCAAGGAACAGCGTCCCGGCGAGGACGGCCTCTCCGAGCGACGAGCGGCTACCGAGATCACCGAGGGCCGCATAGACGAGCAGTGCGAGGACAACCGTGGCGGCCGGGTCTGCGAGCGCCATGGCCCGCTCTGCACGGCGCGATGCTCTCACTCCCAGACCCAGCGCGAGCGGAACGAGGACGACGAGGCCGAAGCGGACGATGAGCTCGCCGCTGTCCGGGCTCGCCTCGGCGACGAGGGGCGCGAGCAGCGGCGCGAGCAGCGCCGAGGCGACGAGGGAGAGCGCGATCACGGCGAGAGCGAGCTCCGCGCCCCCGCCGGCGAGAGCGACGAGGCCGGCCGTCGCGACCTCGGTCGGGGCAAGTCCCAGGGCGATCAGCCCCTCCCGCTCGGGACCGTCGAACAACCGGCCGAGAACGAGGGAGAGCGGGAAGAGCGTGGCGAAGGGGAGCAGCGACAGGAGAGCGACCGGCCGCCACGCCCTCAGTGCCGCGATCAGGCGGCCCGGGTCGATCGTGAGGGAGACGGCGAGGACGAGGGCGGCCAGGATGAGGTCGCCGTGATCGGCGAGATCCGCGCTCGGAGCGACGAGGCCGGCGACGAGCGCGAGCACGACGAGCACGAGCGGCTCGCGGACGAGGGCCGTCACGGTCACGTGGGGCTATGGAGCCTCAGCAGGAGTCGCAGCACCCCTCACCGCGCCAGGTCGCGAGCCCTTCCCTGAGGGCGACGGCAGCGACGACGAGCGCCGCGAGCGGGTCGAGCCACCACAGCCCGAAGAGCGCGTTGCCGAGAAGTCCGACGAGGACTGCCGCCGCGAGGTACGCACAGAGGAGGTTCTGCGTCCCCTCCCCGTGCGTCGCCGTCGACCGGAGCCGGGCGGCGAGCCTGCGTTTCGCGATCCCGAGGAACGGCATGCCGACCAGGCTCGAGGCGGTGAGGGCGATCCCGAGCCAGCTCGGATCGGGTTGCGCTCCGGCGGCCAGCTGGTGGATCGCCTCCGCGGCCACGTACGGCGCGAGCAGGAAGAACTGGACTGCAACGAGCTTCTGCGCTCGCTCCTCGGCCCCGTGCGAGTGGAGACGCGACCCGGTGAAGCGCCAGACGATCACGAGGCTCGCGAACCCCTCGATCGCGGAGTCGATCCCGAATCCCACGAGGGCGATCGAGCCGGCGAGAACGCCGGCCGTGATCGCGATCGCCCCCTCGGCCCCCATCCAGGCAAGCGAGAGCCACGAGAGACGCCGCGCACGGCGAGCGTTCCGCAGCCACTCGGCGGTGGGCGGCGCAGGTACGACGGTCAGCTCGCGCGTGCTCACTCCGCGTCCCGCCCCGTACGGAAGCGGCAGAGCTCTTCGAGATCGCGCCGCCGCGCGTGGAGGTTGAGCGCGACGGCGACGAGCGACCCACCGTTGTGGCACGCGCGGGCTGCGTCCAGCGCACCGTGCGCGTTGGCGTGCGCGTGCGTCAGCGTCAGCTCCCGTGACGGACGTGCTCGAGCCCGACGTCCAGGAGGAGCTGGATGTGGGAGTCGTCGAGCGCGTAGTACACGTTCCGCCCCTGCTTTCGGTAGCGAACCAGACGACCCGAACGGAGGAGGCGGAGGTTGTGCGAGCAGGCCGTCTGGGAGAGACCCGTGGCGGCGGCAAGGTCGCAAACGCACAGCTCGCCCGCCTCCAGGAGAGCGAGGATGAGGCGGAGGCGACCGGGGTCGGCGAGCACCCGGAACGTCTCGGCGAGCGCCTGGGAGGACGACTCGTCGGGGAGCCGCCCGCGCACCGCCTCCACCCGTTCCGGCTCGACGCACTCGATCTCGCAGCGGTCGAGGGGAACGACCGGGACTGCCGATCTCTTCACGATTGTGAAGGTATCACGAAGTGGACCGAGGGCTGACCCGGAGAGGAGATCCGCGCCGCAGGCGACGTGAGCCGGCCTCAGCCGGTGTAGTACTCGTCTGCGATCGCGAGCACCTCGTCCAGGATCGCGAGGCCCTCGTCGAGCTCCTCCCGCGTGATCGTGAGCGGCGGCGCGACCATGATCACGTTCCAGTGGACGAAGAGGTAGAGCCCCTTCTCCATCGCCGCCTTCGAGAGGCGCACGACCGGGGCGGCTGCCTCGCCGGAGGCGTTGAAGGGGACGAGCATCTCCTTCGTCGCCCGGTCGCGGACGAGCTCGATCCCCCAGAAGAGGCCGAGCCCGCGCACCTCGCCGATCGAGGGGTGCTTCGCCTGCAGCTTCGGCAGCTCCTCCGCGAGCACCTCGCCCATCGCGGCCGCGTTCTCGACGATCCCCTCCTCACGGAAGGCCTCGATCGAAGCGACGCCGACCGCGCAGGCGAGCGGGTGGCCCGAGTACGTGAGGCCGCCGGCGAACGGCTTGTCCGAGATCCAGTCGGAGATCGGCTCCGAGATCGTCATCGCGCCGAGCGGAACGTAGCCCGAGTTGATCCCCTTCGCCGTCGTGATGATGTCGGGAACAACGTCCCAGTGCTCGCAGGCGAACCACTTCCCCGTTCGCCCGAAGCCGGCCATCACCTCGTCGCAGATCATGACGATCCCGTACCGGTCGCAGACCTCGCGCACGGACTGGAGGTAGCCGTCCGGCGGGACGATGATCCCGTTCGTGCCCGTGACGGTCTCGAGGATGATCGCCGCGATCGTGTCCGGACCCTCGTACTGGATGATCTCCTCGAGGTGCGGGCCGCCCGAGCAGACCGGGCAGGGGTCCGGATGCCCCGCCGGGCAGCGGTACGTGTACGGGTCGAAGGCACGCACGACGCCCGGCACGCCGGGCTCGGCGGGCCAGCGGCGGGGATCGCCCGTCAGCGTGATCGCGCCGGCGGTGGCGCCGTGGTAGGAGCGGTAGCGGGCGATGATCTTGCTGCGGCCGGTGTACCAGCGGGCGAGCTTGATCGCGTTCTCGTTCGCCTCGGCGCCCCCGTTCGTGAAGAAGGAGCGCACGAGGTTCCCCGGGGTCACCTCGGCGAGCAACCGCGCCAGCTCGGAGCGCTTGTCGTTGCCCATTGGCGGCCCGATCGTGCACAGCCGGTCGGCTTGGTCCTTGATCGCCTGCACGAGCTTCGGATGCTGGTGTCCGATCGAGACGTTGACGAGCTGGGACGCGAAGTCGAGGTAGCGCTTGCCGTCGTAGTCCCAGAAGTAGCGACCCTCCGCCCCGGCGACCGGGAGCGGGCTGATCTTCGACTGGACGGACCAGGAGTGGAGGACGTACTTGCGGTCGTCCTCGCGGACTCGCTCGGCCGCCTTCGGGTCGCTCTCTACGACGGCCATAGGGTCGCCACCGTCCTTTCGTCTGAGCCGTTGGTATCGCCGCCCTAGATTACCCTCGGGGGCGGCCCGCGGCGGCGCCTGGCATCATCGGGGCGTGCAGCGACACCGCCTCGGCCTGCTCTCGGCGCTCCCGCTCGCGGCCGCCGGCTCGGCGGCGGCACACGCGCTCGCGTACCGCATCGCCGAGCCCGATCCCCGCGTTCGCGCCGAGCTGCTCGAGGGCAGCGGTCACGGCTACCTGGCCTTCCTCGTGCCGTTCCTCGGCGGCTGCCTCGCGCTCCTCCTGGCCGCGCTCGCCGCTCACGTCCTCGCCGGCTTCCGCAACCGGAACGCCCCGCCGCTGCCCGGCTGGCCGGCCGCTCTGGTGCCGCCGGTCGCGTTCGTGCTGCAGGAGCACCTGGAGCGCCTGGCTCACTCGGGCGAGCTGCCGGTCTCGGCCGCCACGGAGACCACGTTCGCGGTCGGCCTCGCCCTGCAGCTGCCCTTCGCGCTCCTCGCGCTGCTCGTCGCACGGGCGCTCGCACGGGTGGCACGGAAGCTCGGGCAGGCGCTCGCCGTCGCGGCCCCGAGACGGGTGCCGCGGCCGCGGGCAGGCTCCCGCGCGGCTGACGCCGTTCTCTGCCGCCGGCTCGCCCTCGCCCTCGGGTACGCCGGCCGCGCTCCTCCCGCGTAGCGAGCACCCGGACGGCCCGCCGCAGGAAGCGGGCCGGTGGCTCTCGAACGCAAGGAGGACTTCCAGATGATTGGACACATCCTCGCCGTCGTGGTGCTCGCGGCCACACTGGCCGCCTGCGGCGGCAGCGAGCCGGCCGCTGAACCGGCGACGCCGCCCCCGCCTGCCACCCAGCCGACCACGACCGAGGCGATGACGCACGAGGAGATGGAGGAGGAGACGGAACCGGGGACGACGGCGCCGACGCCCGAGCCGGCGGCGATCGTGATCCAGGTGCGCGAGGCCGAGCCGGTCGGCGGCGTCACCGAGATCGAGGTGAAGCACGGCGACGAGGTCGACTTCGAGGTCGACTCGGACGTGCCGGGCATCGTGCACGTCCACGGCTACAACCTCGAGCAGAAGGTCGCTCCGGGCAAGCCGGCCCGCCTCACGTTCGAGGCGGCGCTCGAGGGGATCTTCGAGATCGAGCTCCACCTCGACGGCGACGAGACCCTGATCGCGGAGCTGCGAGTCGAGCCGTGATCCTCCTCCCCCTCGCGCACGGCCTCTCGAGCCGGGCCGATCTCCCGATCCCGGCCTGGCTCTTCACCTGGGTGGCCGTGTGCGTGCTCGTGCTCACGTTCGTCTCGATCGCCGTCCTCTGGAAGCAGGCGAAGCTCGAGGGCTACGCGGTCGACGTGCGCCCGTCCTGGGTGGCGCGGGTGGCGACGAGCCGCGTAACCGACGTCGTCTGCGGCGCAATCGGCGTCTTCCTCTTCGGCGTCGCGATCTGGGCGGGCTTCGCCGGCGAGCAGAACGCGGCCGACAACGCCACGCCGACGTTCGTCTACGTCGTCTTCTGGGTCGGCCTCGTCCCGGTCAGCGTGCTCCTCGGCGACGTGTTCCGGGCCTTCAACCCGTGGCGGGCGATCGGCCGGGCGGTCGGGTACGCCGCCTCGCGGCTCGCGGGCGAGCGGCTGAGCGCGGCGCTCCCGTACCCGGAGGGGCTCGGGCGCTGGCCGGCCGCGGCCGGGCTCGTCG
>JBBILK010000241.1:0-5223 GCA_037444965.1 Actinomycetota bacterium
GTGGCTGCCCTCGCCGTCACCGGCGCGCTCGCGCTCGCCGGCCCGGGCGGCCGGGCCCCGATCGAGCACCGCCCGTTCCGGGAAACCCTCGGTCTCGCGAGGCGCAGCCGGACCGTGCTCGCGGCGCTCGCGGTGACGGCTCTCGGCGGCGTGACCGCGGGAGTCGTGAACCTGCTCGTCCCGCTCCAGCTCGACGCGAACGGCGTCTCCGAGGGAATGATCGGGGTCGTCTTCTCCGCCGGCGCCGCCGTCTTCATCGTCGCGAGCGCGTCCGTCGCCCGCCTCGGCGACCGGGCGGCGCGGCTCCAGGTGGGCGGTGCCGCGGCGCTCGCGCTCGCGGGCGTGCTCGGGCTGGTCGTCGCGAGCCTGGCCACGCCGGTCGTGGTCGTGTTCCTGCTCCTCCGCGCACCGCTGCTCGCGACGCTCTTCACCATCTCCTTCCCGCTCGGCGCCCGCGGTGCCCGGCAAGCCGGCGTCGGGGAGGGAGCGGCGATGGGGCTGCTGAACGTGGTCTGGGGGATCGCGACCGTGATCGGGCCGCTCGTCGGCGGCGCGCTCGCCCAGGCGGCCGGCGAGCAGGCGGCCTTCGGAGCGCTCGTCGGTTGCGCGCTGGCCGTCGGCACCTGGGTCCTCCTGCTCGGCCCCGCGGAGCCCGCGCGGGCGGAGGAGGCCGCTTCGTCCGCCGGCGGCCGGTGACTACCGCCGGCGGGGGCCTCCGACCTCGAGCGCGCGGGCGACGTCCGTGATCGAGACGAGGCCGACGAGGCGTCCGCCCTCGAGCACGAGCCCCCGGCCGACGCCGTCGGAGAGGGCCTCGAGGGCGCCGATCAGCTCATCGTCGGGAGACAGGGTCGGAACGAGGTCGAGCGGGAGCATGTGGTCGCGGACGGTGTGCCGGTCCCACTCGGCGCGCGGGACGGCCGCGACGCGGCGGAAGGGGAGCAGCCCGACCGGCCGGCCCTCCTCGACGACCGGGTACGTCGTGTAGCGCCGGGTCCACACGACCTCGTCCAGGAAGCGGCCGAGCGACATCCCGGCCTCGACCGTGACGGGCTCTCGCGTCATCACGTCGCGGACGGTCAGTCCGCCGAACGCCTCGCGGGTGAGGACGTAGCGCTGCTCCGCGGTCGCCGCGTTGAGCAGGAACCAGCCGAGGAACGCGAGCCAGATGCCGCCGAAGTCGTTCGTGAAGATGAGCAGGAAGACGCCCGCGCCGATCATCAGCCAGCCGAATCCTCGCCCGACGTTTGCCGCGATCCGGGTCGCCCATTCGAAGTTGCCCCTGGCCTTCCAGAGCAGGGAGCGCAACACGCGTCCGCCGTCGAGCGGGAGCGCGGGCAGGAGGTTGAACGCGAGCAGGAAGAGGTTGATGTAGCCGAGCCAGGAGGCGACGCCGTCCACGCCGGTGGGGAGCGCGACGGCCCAGGCGAGGAGCGAGCAGGTGAGGCCGATTGCGAGCGAGACGAGCGGTCCCGCGATCGCGATCCTGAACTCTGCCCCGGCCGAGGGGAACATCCCCTTGAAGCGGGCGACGCCGCCGAAGAGCCAGAGCGTGATGCCCTCGATCTGCATCCCTTCGCGCTGGGCCTGGAACGCGTGGCCCAGCTCGTGGGCGAGCAGGGACGAGAAGAAGAGCAGCGCAGCCACGATCGCCATGCCCGCGTACGCGGCGTCGGAGAGCCCTTCGTTCTCCTCGGGGAAGACGACCGTGGCGAGGCTCCAGACGATCAGACCGAAGATGACGAGCCAGCTCCAGTTGACTCCGATCTTGATCCCGCGGATCGTCGCGATCGTGATGCTCGGGTTCACGCCGACCTCAGCGTAGCCCCGGGGAACGCGTCCGGTCGCGCGGCGACGATATGCGCGTGGCCTTCCACCTCGTCGACCGGGAGGGCGTACGCGAGGTCCGCCTCGACCGGGCGAGCCTCGAGGAGCTCGCGGCGCGGGCCGACTTCTACTGGCTGGACCTCCACGGGGCGAGCACCGCGGACATCGAGCTGCTCGGCGAGGTCTTCGGCTTCCACCGGCTCGCCGTCGAGGACGCGACGCACTTCGGGCAGCGGCCGAAGATCGAGGCGTACGACGAGGAGGTCTTCCTCGTCGTCTACGGCGCCGCACCGGACGAGGACTCGCTCGTCGAGGTGCACTGCTTCTACTCGGACAGGTTCCTGATCACGGTCCGGCGTGATCCGTGCCCTGCCTTCCGGGAGGCGCGCGACCGGCACGAGCGCTGGCGCCACGAGCTGGCCGAGCCCGCCCTCGTGCTGCACCGGGTCGTCGACGGCCTCGTCGACAGCTTCTTCCCGGTGCTCGCCGACGTCGACGACTTCATCGACGCCGTCGAGGAGGGCATCTTCGCGCGGCCGGACCAGGAGCAGCTGCGCCGCGTGTTCGGGATGAAGCGCCGGCTCGTCGCGTTCCGCAAGGTGATCTCGCCGGCCCGCGACCTGATGGCCGGCGTGGCGAGCGGGATGACGCGGCTGCCGGCGATGACCCGGGAGGCGGAGCATTCCTTCCGCGACGTCTACGACCACCTGATCCGGCTCACGGACATGATCGACAGCTACCGCGACCTGCTCACCGGCGTCACCGACGCGTACCTCTCGACCGTCTCGAACCGGCTGAACGAGGTGATGAAGCAGCTCGCCCTGATCGCGACGATCTTCCTGCCGCTCACCTTCGTGACCGGCTTCTTCGGGCAGAACTTCCCATGGCTGATCGGGCACGTCGGAGGGCTCGGCTGGTTCCTCGCCCTCGGCATCGGAGCGCAGCTCGTCGCGCTCGGCCTGCTCGTCGTGTTCTTTCGCCGCCGCGGCTGGTTCTAGCCCGCTCAGGTCGCGAGCACGACCCCGAGGAGGGGCAGCGCCAGCGTTGCGGCGAAGGTGATCCAGCCGACGACCTGCATCGGCCGGCGGAGCGTCTGGACGCGACCCTCGCGGATCTGGCGGTTCAGCCGCGGGCCGAGCACGAAGTCGTGGAGCGTCGCCGAGACGACGAGGGCGAGGTAGACGACCGTCTTCGCGATCAGCAGGTGGCCGGTCTCGGTGCGAAACAGGATGTCCGCGTTGTCCGCTCCCCAGTAGCCGAACGCGAGCCAGGCGCCGCTCGCCCCGAGCACGACGAGAGATGCCCACCCGATCGGCTTCCAGCGTCGCCCGAGCTGGCGAACGCTGTCGGCGCGCTGCTCGCGCGGGAGCGTGCGCAGGACCGGCACCGCCGTGAACACGAGCGCGACCGTGCCCCCGATCCAGACCGCAGCCGCGAGCACGTGGAAGGCGACGAGCGTCGTGTACACGCCGGCGGGGAATCCGCTACGAGGACTTCCGGGCCTTTTCGATCGCCTCGGCGATCCTTCTCGCGAAGATCGGCGCCTGCCTGCGGATGGTCTCCACTGCCTGCTGAGTCGTCTCGGCCGTCTTCTGCGCAACCACCGGCCCCTGGGTGCGGGCGGTGTCCGCAGCCTTCTTCGCCACCACCGGGCCGTGCGTCCGCACGGTCGTCTTCGCGCCCTCGAGGATCCTCGCTTTCTGCTCCGGCGGCAGCCGGTCCCACGTCCGCTTCGCCTTCAGGGCTGCGGACAGGGCGAGCTTCCACTGCATGGCCATCAGGTGCTCTCCGTTCCCGCGAGCTGCTCGAATGCCCGCTCGAACACCTCGTGAGGATACGCGCCGACGAGCAACAGCCGCTCGTCGAGCACGAAGGCGGGGATGGCGTTGATCCCGAGCAGGTTCGCCTCCCGTGTCGAGGCGGCGATGCGGTCGAGGTAACGCCCTTCCGCGAGCGCTGCGGCGGCCTCGGCCCGGTCGAGGCCGGCCTCCGCGACGAGGCCGAGCAGCGTCTCCTCGTCTCCGATGTCCTCGGCCTCGGACCAGTAGGCGTCCATCAGCCGGTCGTGCACGGCCGCGTGGAGACCGGCGTCACGCGCCAGCTCGGTCACCTCGAGCGCCTTGCGCGAGTTCGGCACCACGCTCGGCGGTGGATTGTAGGTGTAGCCGCACTCCTCGACCATCCGCTTGACCTGCGCTCGGTGCTCCACGCCATAGCGGCGGTCGAGCTCGCTCCTGGGGATGCCCTCGGGCGGGTACTCGGGGTGGAGGTCGAACGGGAGCCAGCTCACCTCGGCGCCGAACCGGCGCGCGAGCCACGCCGCCCGCTCGTGGGCGACGTAGCAGAACGGTCAGATGTAGTCGCTCCAGATCGCAACCGTGTGCCGGGGCTCGTCCACGGGCGAAAGCCTACCGGGGTGGCGGCGCCGCCCCGGCGGCGTTGACGGGCGAGGGGAGCAAAAGCTAGCTTTTAGACATGACGAAATCTCGGGTCAGCCGGCGCCAACTCCTGATCGGGGCCGCCCCGGCGCTCGCCGCCGCGCCGCTCGTCAAGCTCGCGCTGCCGGACGGTGCGAGGGCCCAGGGCGAAGCCGCCCATGCGGGGCACGACCACGCCGCGATCGGCCACGCCGCCATGGTCGGCCCGGAGGTTCCGGCGCCCGGAGGGCCGAACGACCTCGACGCCCTCCTCTACCCGCCGCCCGCGCTCGCGGCGGAGCCGGGCCGGATCAGGGAGTACGAGCTCGTCGCCGTCGACCGCGAGCTCGAGGTCGCGCCCGGCGTGATCTTCCCGGCCTGGACGTACAACGGCACCGTGCCGGGTCCGGTGATCCGCGCGACCGAGGGGGATCTCCTGCGCGTGAAGTTCACGAACGGAGGGTCGCACCCGCACACGATCCACTTCCACGGCATCCATCCGTCGAACATGGACGGCGTCTTCGAGATCGTGCAGCCGGGCGAGGAGCTCATCTACGAGTTCCCCGCGAAGCCGTACGGCTTCCACCTCTACCACTGCCATGCGACGCCGCTCAAGAAGCACATCCACAAGGGGCTCTACGGCGCCTTCATCGTCGATCCGCCGGAGCCCCGACCGCCGGCCCAGGAGCTCGTGATGGTCATGAACGGCTTCGACACCGACGGTGACGGCGAGAACAACTTCTACACGGTCAACGGCAAGGTCTTCTACTACGCGAAGTACCCGATCAGGGTCAGCCGTTCCCGGACGGTCCGGGTCTACCTCGCCAACCTGACCGAGTTCGATCTCGTCAACTCGTTCCACCTGCACGGCGACTTCTTCCGCTACTACCCGACCGGCTCGAGCGACCTCTTCGAGTACACGGACACGGTCATGCTCTGCCAGGGCCAGCGCGGGATCCTCAGCTCGAGTTCCCGAACC
>JBBILK010000242.1:0-5214 GCA_037444965.1 Actinomycetota bacterium
AGCAGTTCCGGCG
Organism: Actinomycetota bacterium; assembly: GCA_037444965.1. Taxonomy (GTDB): domain Bacteria; phylum Actinomycetota; class Thermoleophilia; order Gaiellales; family Gaiellaceae; genus JBBILK01. Next base: position 14 of record JBBILK010000242.1, read on the forward strand.
GCTCGCCGACAAGAGCGCGCTCGGCGCCCTCGCCGGGCAGGCAGGGTTCGCGCGGGCCCCGGCCGTCGTGGCCGGCCCGGAGGGGCCGCGGGGCGAATGGCCGAACCTCCCGAGCATGGTCAAGCCGCGCGTCACCGGGGCGGAGACGAGCCGCGGGCTCGTCTCCCGCAAGCCCGTGCTCGTCCGCTCGGCGAAGGAGCGGGACGCGGCCGTCAGGGACCTCGTGGAGACGGTCGGGGAGGCGCTCGTCGAGGAGCACGTGCTGGGCGACGCCTGGCGGGTGCACTTCGTCCGCGACGGCGAGCGGACGATCACGCTCGCCCTCCGTGCGGTGCGCAACTACCCGCCGCACACGGGCCAGGGCTCGGTCCTCCGCGTCGCGCCGCCGCCGGCCGGGCTCGTGCCGGCCGCGGAGAGGCTCCTCGAGCTCGTGGACTACCGCGGACCGGGGTCGATCCAGGTGATCGCGCGGGACGGAAGCTTCTTCGTGCACGACGTCAACCTGCGCCTGCCGCTGACGGTCGGAGGAACGATCCGGGCCGGTTTCGACATGCCGCGCCTCGCCGTCGAGTCGGCGCTCGGGCTCCCTCTGCCGGCAGCGCCGCTCGAGGTCAGGCCGGCGACGTACGTCTTCCTCGACGGCGAGGTGCATCACCTGCTCGACGGCCTCCACGGCCGGGAGCGGCAGGCCGGCCCTGCTCGCGTCGCCGCCGACCTCGTTCTCGCCGCCGTGAAGCCGAGCGGCGTGCTCGACCCCTTCCCGCTTCGCCGCCCCCGCTCGATCGCGCTCGCGCTCGTCGAGCTCTTCCAGCGCAAGCGACGGCACGCGGAGGAGGAACGTGGGCCGGAGCGGGCGAGCGCCGAGGAGGAGCTGCAGGGAAAACCCCGGGCGCTCGTGTGACGGCCGCGTGAGCGGAACGGGCGGACTGGGAGATCGTGCTCCCGAGCCCGGCAAGCGGCGGCCCCGCACCTCGCCGGACTGGGCACGAACGCTCGCGAGCGGCTCGATCCTCTTCGTCGGCGGCCAGATCGTCGGCAACGCCGGCTTCTTCGTCGCGGTGCTGCTGCTCGCGCGGGGACTCGTCCCGGCGGATCGGGGAACGGTCGCGTTCCTCTCGACGACGGCCGTCGTCCTCGCCCGGCTGACGGGGTTCGGAGTCGCACGGGCCGCCTCGGTCTTCGCAGCGCAACGGCCCGAGATCCGGGCCCCGCTGCTCTCCAACCTGATGCTGTTCACCGGAACCGCCGCCGCCGCGGGGAGCGCGATCGTCTGCGGAGCGCTCGCGGCGCTCTCCGAACACGTCCCCGAGGGCATCGGCGCGACGGAGCTGGCTCTGCTCGGCGCGAGCGCGGTCGCGACGGCCGTCGTCAACAGCGGCTCGAGCTTCCTGGTCGGCTGCACCCGGTTCCGGCAGCGGGCGCTCGCGATCATGATCTGGCCGTGGCTGTACGCGCTGCTCGTGCTGGCGGTCTGGGCAGGGCCCGGCCTCACGATCACGCTCAGCATGCTCGCCTGGGCGATCTCGCAGGCTGCCGGCGCGGCGCTCGTCCTCTCGCTGTGCGTGCGGGGGATCGGCTTCGGCCGCCCGAGCGCGCCGCTCCTGCGCGAGTCGATCGCGTTCGGCCTCCGCGCCTGGGCCGGGAGCCTGACCCAGTTCCTCAACTTCCGTCTCGATCAGGTGATCATGGGCTTCATCGCCACCGAGGCCGCGCTCGGGTTCTACGCGGTCGCCGTCAACGTGTCCGAGGTCCTGCTGCTCCTGCCCGGCGCGCTCGCGACCGCGATCATTCCCGTGGTCGCGCGCAGCGAGCCGGAGCTGCGAGCGGACCGCGTGCTGCGCGCGTTCCGCGCCCTCGTCGTCGTCACGCTGCCCAGCGTCGCGATCGCCGCGCTGCTCGGGCCGGTCCTCGTGCCGGCCGTCTTCGGGAGCGCGTACGAGGACTCGGTCGTCCCGTTCCTCTGGCTCGTCCCCGGCGCGGTCGGGCTCGCCGCGCTCCTCCTCTTCTCGAGCGCGCTCACGGCGGCGAGCGCGCCAGGTCTCGGCTCGCTCGGCCCGACGGTCTCGCTCGCCGCCGGAGTGGCGCTCGACTTCGCGCTCATCCCGCCGCTCGGGGCGACGGGCGCGGCGCTCGCCGCGAGCGCCGCCTACGTGGCCGGCGGGATCGTCGCCCTGCTCGCGTTCCGCTCCCTCCATCCGTTTGCGCTCGCGGCGATCGTCCCGCGCGTCAGCGACCTCGCGGCGCTCCGTGCACTGGGAGCGCAGGCCGTCCGCAGGGCCGGCTTCGGGGGCGCCGAGCGGCAGACGGCCGGTCCTTGAGGGTTACCGGGTTCTCGTCTAGGGTGAGTCGGAGGGCCACATGACGACCGGCAGTCAGAACCTTGCCGCCGCGCCGGCGACCTGGCCGAGAGCGATCGAGATCGGTGACCAGCTCGCGTTCCCGGCGGTGCTCATGCGCGGCGGCACGAGCAAGGGAGCGTTCCTCAAGCCCGACGATCTCCCGCCGCCAGGGAGCCTGCGCGATCGCGTGATCCTCGCGGCCTACGGCAGCCCCGATCCCCGTCAGGTCGACGGCGTCGGCGGTGCCAACCCGCTGACGAGCAAGGTGGCCATCGTCTCGGCGTCGGAGCGAGCGGACGCCGACGTCGACTACCTGTTCGGTCAGGTCCGGATCGGCGAGCCGGTGATCGACTACAGCGGCACCTGCGGCAACCTCCTCTCGGCCGTCGGCCCGTTCGCGCTCGACGAGGGCATCGTCCCGGTGACCGAGCCCCTGACGAGAGTCCGCGTCCACCTCGTCAACACCGGCCAGCTCGTGGTCGCCGAGGTGCCCGTTCTCCGGGGCCGGGCCCGGGTCGAGGGAACCGCCGAGATCGCGGGCGTGCTCGGCAGCGGCGCGAGCATCCAGCTCGACTTCTCCTCGACCGCGGGTACGCTCGGGCACGGCCTACTCCCGACCGGACTTGCCTCGGAGCGGCTCGCGCTTCCTTCCGGCGTCGAGGTTCCCGTCTCGATCGTCGACGTCGCGAACCCGTGCGTCTTCGTCGCGGCGGGGGAGCTCGGGCTCGACGCGGCGACACTGCTCGCTGAGACGCTCGACGAGGGAGTCGTCGACGAGCTGCTCGCGATCCGGAGCGCCGCGGCGGTCAGGCTCGGGCTGGTCGAGTCCGCGGAGCTGGCAGCGGCCGAGTCTCCCGCGATCCCGAAGGTCTACGTCGTCCACCCGCCGGTCGACTTCGTCGATCGTTACGGACGACCGGTAGCGGGGCAGGATGTCAGCGTCCTCGGGCGTGGCCTCTCGATGGGCCGCCCGCATGCCGCCTACGCGCTCAGCGCCGCGATCTGCACGGGCGCTGCCGCGTCCGTTCCCGGCACCGTCGTCGCCGGGTGCGCCGACGCCGGCGGCGGCACGATCCGGATCGGGCATCCGAGCGGCGTCTCGGCCGTCGAGGTCGACGTCCGGCTCGACCAGGGCGGCGATCACCGTCTGCTCCGCGCGAGCGTCGAGCGGACGGCGCGGCGCCTGATGTCGGGTCTGCTCTACGTGCCGGTCTCGATCCTGGCGGAGGCATGAGCGAGGCGCCCGCGGTTCTCGTTCAGCTCGGCTGGAGGGCCGGCTGGTGGGCGTGTCGCTCGCTTCGGGCGGCAGGGTTCCGCGTCATCGGCGGGCAGGACGAGGCCGCGATCGCGATCCGTTCCCGCGCGTGCTCCCGGCTCGTCCGCTATCCGCTGCCGCGCTCGCGGCCGGAGGAGTTCGTCGGCGCGCTCGAGCAGATCTGCGCCGAGAACGAGGTGGCGGCCGTGCTGCCGACCGACGACGAGGTCGTCCGGCTGCTCGCGGCTCACCTGCCGCGGCCGGGGGGCGCCGTCGTGGTCGGGCCGACGCTCGAGCAGTTCACGCGCCTCGCGGACAAGAGCGCCCTGGCCGTGCTCGCCGGCGAGGCGGGGTTCGCCTCCCCGCGCGGCGTGGTCGTTGGCCCGGAGGGAGCGCGCGGAGAGTGGCCGGCCCTGCCCAGCATGGTGAAGCCGTGCGTGACCGGGGCCGACTCGGAACAGGGCCTCGTCTCGCGCAAGCCGGTGCTCGTCCGCTCCGAGCAGGAACGGGCGGCTGCGGTCCGGGAGCTCGTCGATCTGGTCGGCGAGGCGCTCGTCGAGGAACAGGTGCGAGGAGCCGCCTGGCGCGTGCACTTCGTGCGCGACCCGTCGCGCACGCTGACGCTGGCGCTACGGGCTCTGCGCAGCTACCCGCTGTACACCGGTCAGGGCTCGGTCCTGCAGGTCGCCCCGGCTCCCGGGGGACTGGTCGCCGCTGCGGAACGGCTGCTCTCGCTCGTCGACTACCGGGGGCCCGGGTCGATCCAGCTGATCGAGCGAGACGGTCGGTTCTACGTCCACGACGTGAACCTCCGCCTGCCGCTGACGGTGGGCGGGACGATCAGGGCGGGCTTCGACATGCCGCGGCTCGCGGTCGAGTCGGCGCTCGGCCGTCCCCTGGCTCCGGCCCCGGCTGGCGCTCGGCCCGTGACGTACGTGTCGCTCGACGGGGAGCTGCGGCGGCTCCGCGACGGGCTGCGAGGCCGGGAGACCGGCGCGAGCGTGCCGCGGATCGCCGCCGACCTCGTCCTGGCCGCGCTCGGTCACCATCGAGTGCTCGATCCGTTCCACCTCCGCGACCCCTTGCCGATGGTCGCCGCCCCGGCCGAGGCCGTCCGCCGGGCGCGGCGCCTCCGCCGGAAGGAAGGCACGCCGGAGCCCACCCCGGGCGCTTCACTGGACCACCGGTCGGTCGATGCGAGGTGCTGATGACAACTTGTCTCGAAAAGCCCACATTTGCCTCGTTGCCAACTATCATGAGCACAGCTTCCGGGACGACGTGTGTCTCCCTGGAGTCTGCGCACCCGGGGGCTTGCGGTCATGCCTGAAGACGTCAATCTGAATCACACCCTGGCGGTCATCCGCCGCAATGCCGTCCTCGTCCTCCTGGTCGCGGCGGTCGTCGGGCTCGTCGCGTTCGTCGTTGCGCTCGTCCAGACCGATCGCTACCGGGCGACGGCGACCGTCCTGTACACGCCCTCGGGTTCCGGGCGGGAGGATCCGGGACGCACGCTCGAGACGCTCGTCGGCGTGCTCCAGACGAAGGAGGTGCTCGAGAGCGCAGTACCCGCCTCCGGATTCGACAGCACGGCGGCGCTCACGCCGGTC
>JBBILK010000243.1:0-303 GCA_037444965.1 Actinomycetota bacterium
GGGTCGCGCGGGCCGCTGACCGACCCCGCCGCGAGCAGGGCGCCGCGCAGGTAGGCGGCCCGGCAGCAGGGGCGCGCGACGATGCGCCGGGGCGGCTCGTCGAGCGGCGCCAGCCGCGCGTCGAGCACGCCGGCCTCGTTCAGGACCTGGAGGACGCGCGGATCGTCGTCCAGGTGGAGCTCGAAGCGCAGCTCCTTCCCGAAGGCGTGGCGGCGGTAGGCCCGGATCTCGGTCGAGGCGTCGAACCCGCGGAGCAGGCTGAACGTACGGCGGGCGACCGCCGAGCTGCCGAGGTCGAGATGG
>JBBILK010000243.1:328-5210 GCA_037444965.1 Actinomycetota bacterium
AGCGACACGCTGCCGCCGCCGCGCAGGTGGAGACGCCCCGCGTTCCGGACGAGCGCGGAGAGCTCGGCCAGCCGGCAGCACGCCTTCCGCGGCTCGATCGACGCGAGCTCGCCGCGGACGTCCTCAGAGATCGACATTGCCCTCGAGCGCCAGCAGCCGGCGCTTGTACTCGATGCCGAGCTCGCCGTACGAGCCGATGCCGTCCGCGGCGACGACCCGGTGGCAGGGAACGAAGATCGCCAGGTGGTTGCGGGCGCAGAAGGTTCCGGCGGCCCGCCCGGCGCCCGGCCGGCCCGCGAGCGCCGCGAGCTCTCCGTACGTCACGACCTCTCCTCGCGGCACGCGCCGCAGCACCTCGGCGAGCTCCCGGAAGAACGCGGACAGCCCGCCGAGCTCGAGGGGGACGTCGTCGAAGCCGACCGGCTCACCGGCGAAGTACGCCTGGAGTCGGGCGACGAGCGGCGGCCCGGGCTCGCCGTCCGGCGCGGGGCCCGCGACCGGGTGCTCGTGCCAGACGACCGTCTCGCCGCAGGTCCAGAGCTCCCCCACGCCCCAGCCGGGAACGGCGTACCGGAACGGCCTCGCCCCCAATCTGCCGCGAGAGTACCATCCGCTCTCATGAGCGCTCCAGGGATCTTCCAACCTCCGGTTCCCGTCAACGAGCCCCTCCGTTCCTACGCGCCCGGATCGCCCGAGCGCACGAGCCTGAAGGCGCGGCTCGAGCAGATGCGAGGCGAGCGCCTCGACATCCCCTGCATCATCGGCGGCGAGGAGGTCCGTACCGGCGTGACCCGCGCGGCGGCGATGCCACACGACCACCGGCACGTGCTCGCCGACGTCCACCAGGGCGGACCGGCGGAGGTCGAGCGGGCGATCGAGGCCGCCGCGGCGGCCTGGCGCGACTGGAGCCGGACGCCGTGGCAGGAGCGCGTCGCGGTCCTGCTGCGCGCGGCCGAGCTCCTCTCGGGCCCGTGGCGCGACACGCTCAACGCCGCGACCATGCTCAACCTCTCGAAGACTGCCCACCAGGCCGAGATCGACGCGGCCGGCGAGACGTGCGACTTCTGGCGCTTCAACGCGGACTACCTGGTGCGGATCTACCGCGAGCAGCCGATCTCCTCCCCGGGCGTCTGGAACCGGCTCGAGTACCGGCCGCTCGAGGGCTTCGTGCTCGCGATCAGCCCCTTCAACTTCACCGCGATCGGGGCCAACCTGACCACGTCGCCGGTGCTGATGGGCTGCACCGTCGTCTGGAAGCCCGCCTCGACGGCGATGGTCACCGCCTACTGGACGATGAAGCTCCTCGAGGAGGCCGGCCTGCCTCCCGGCGTGATCAACCTCGTCTACACGCCGGGCGCGACCATCGGCGAGACCGCGCTGAAGCATCCCGACCTCGCGGGCGTGCACTTCACCGGCTCGACCGGCGTCTTCCAGGGCATCTGGAAGGCGGTGGGGGGAAACATCGAGCGGTACCGCAACTACCCGCGCATCGTCGGGGAGACGGGGGGCAAGGACTTCGTGATCGCCCACCCGTCGGCCGACGCCGACGCGGTCGCCACGGCGATCCTGCGGGGCGCCTTCGAGTACCAGGGTCAGAAGTGCTCGGCCGCCTCGCGCGTCTACGCGCCGTCGAACCTCTGGCCGGCGCTCAGGGAGAAGCTCGCGGAGGAGGCGGCGACGATCAGGGTCGGCGACGTCGCCGACTTCTCGAACTTCATGGGCGCGGTCATCGACGGGAGCTCGTTCGAGACGCAACGGCGCGCGATCGACGACGCCCGGGCGAGCTCGGAGACGGAGATCGTCGCCGGCGGCGGCGTGGACGACTCCGTCGGCTACTTCGTCGAGCCGACGATCGTCGAGACGAAAGATCCTTCGTTCCGGCTGCTCCGCGACGAGCTGTTCGGCCCGGTCGTGACCGCGTACGTCTACCCGGAGGGCGGCTACGACGACGTGCTCGAGCTGATCGACCGGACCGCCCCGTACGCGCTCACGGGGTCGATCTTCTCCGAGGACCGGTACGCGACGATCAAGGCGGCCGAGGCGCTGCGCTACACGGCCGGCAACCTGTACCTGAACGACAAGTGCACGGGCGCCGTCGTCGGTCAGCAGCCGTTCGGCGGCGCCCGCGCGTCCGGGACGAACGACAAGGCCGGCTCGATGTGGAACCTGATCCGCTGGGTCAGCCCCCGGACGATCAAGGAGACGTTCATCCCGCCGACGGATTACCGCTACCCGTTCATGGCCGAGGAGTAGAAGGAGGCTCGAGTTGTCGGACACGGACGAGCATCTCGAGGACCAGCTCGAGCTGACGTTCGGCGAGCAGCTCCGCGACATCCGCGAGACGATCGGTCTCAGCCAGCGAGCGGTCACAGCCCTCACGGGCAACGCGATCAGCGGCGCTGCGCTCTCGCGGATCGAGCGAAACGAGCGCTACCCCACCCTGCACACGATCGAGTCGCTCGCCCGGGCGCTCGGCCTCAGGGTCACCGTCACGGCCGAGGGGACGCGGCTGTCGACGACGCCGGCGACGTTCAGGGTGCGCCCGGCGGACCGGCCGCCTCCGCCCTAGAACGGCTCGCTGCTCGGCGGCGGCTCGGTCGTGGCGATCTGGCCGATCGTGACGCCGACTTCGCTGAACGGTCCGCTCCTGTAGTCGAGCTCGAAGCCGCAGACGTCGAAGCTGATCCGGTCGTCCTGCAGGAGCCCGCCGTCGAAGAGACTGACGACGCCCCGCCGGCCTCTCGGACAGCGGTCCCAGCTCGACCTCGTGACCCTCACGCGGACGCGCGCGAACGCCGTCGGGCTCCCGCTCACGCTTCCACCGGACAGCTCGAGCACCCTGCCGACGCGGAAGACGACCCAGTCGACGGTCCAGTCCCGTTTCTGGTGGTCGAGGCGAATCGCCTTGCGGCCGCTGCCGCCCAGCGACCCGCTTCCGTGCCCGATCGTGTACTCGTAGCCGGCCGTGAGAGGCTGCGGTCCCGTGTAGCGCATCGGCCCGCCGTTGATCCGCACCTCGAAGCTGGGCGCCGAGAGCGGGGCCGCCGACCGGCCGGCAGGGGCAGACGACGGTACGATCGCCGGCGCAGCAGACGCCGGCGCCGCTCCCGTAACCAGAGCGAGGGCGGAGACCGAGAGCGCTGCGAGCCGAACAGGTCGCATGCTCAGGGTGTCGGAGACTCCCGGGAGATCTTGAGCGTCCGCGCTTCCCTCGAACGAGGGACTTCCCGGGGGCCCCGCAACGCGGACGATCTTCGCTACGCGCCGCCGGCCTTGTGCAGCGCGGCGTAGATTTGGCGACCCGTCCTGGGCGGCACGCCAGGAACGCCTTCGAGCTCCTCTCGCGTCGCCTCGAGCAGACGCTCCGGGGAGCCGAAGTGACGGATCAGGGCGCGCTTCCGCGCGGGCCCGACTCCGGGCAGCGCGTCGAGGATCGACGCGCGCGCCTGCGTGTCCCGGCGGCGCCGGTGGAAGCCGAGCGCGAACCGGTGGGCCTCGTCGCGGACCCGCTGCAGGAGGTGGAGACCGGCCGAGCTCCGCTCGAGCACGATCGCCTCCGGTCGGCCGGGAACGAACACCTCCTCCTCCCGCTTGGCGAGGGCGATCGCCGCCACCCTCGGCAGGTCGAAGGCCTGCATCGCGCCGAGCGCCGCGGTCAGCTGGCCCTTGCCGCCGTCGACGACGACGAGGTTCGGCACGGCGGCGAAGCTCTCGTCGTAGCCGTCAGAGGAGACCGCCTGCTTCGCGCGGGCGAAACGGCGAGAGACGACCTCGGCCATCATCGCGAAGTCGTCCTGCCCCTCCACCTCCCGGATCCCGAACTTCCGGTAGTGCGCCTTCTTCGGAACCGCGTCCTGGAAGACGACCATCGAGCCGACCGGCGCCGCCCCCTGGACCTGGGAGATGTCGAAGCACTCGATCCTGATCGGGAGACTCTCGAGGTTCAGGACCTCGCGCAGCTCCTCGAGCGCCTCGATCCGGCGCAACCGCTTGCGCTCCGCCTCGGCACGGTCGCCCTGGAGCGCCAGCTCGGCGTTCTGCTGCGCGAGCTCCTGCAGCCGGCGCTTCTCGCCCCGGCGGGCCACCCTGACCTCGACCCGGGCCCCGCGCCGCTCGCCCAGGAACTCCTCGAGCGCCTCGCCCGCTCCCGTCCCCTGCGGGACGACGACCAGGGGCGGCACGCTCGGCGCGCTGCCGTAGTACTCGACGCAGAACGCCTCCAGCAGCGCAGGCAGGTCCTGGCCCGCCGGGTTCTCGAGGAAGAAGCTGTGGCGGTCGACGAGCCGCCCGTCGCGAAGCGGGAACACCTGGACCGCAGCGGTCTCACCGGCGGCGGCGATCCCGATCACGTCGACCGTCCCGATGTCACGCCGGTCGGCCGCCTGGCGCTCGGCGAGGTGCCTGATCGCGAACAGCCGGTTGCGGTAGCGCGCCGCCTCCTCGAACTCGTGGCGGGCGGCCGCGTCCTGCATCGTGCGCTCGAGCTCGCGCTGAATCGGCTCCGTCCCGCCCGACAGGAACTCGGCGACCGCGTCGATCATGCGCCGGTACTCGTCCCTGGAGACCGAGCCGACGCACGGCGCGAGACAGCGGTCGATGTGGTAGTCGAGGCAGGGAATCCCCGAGCGCCGGCCGGGCTGCGGGCCTTCGCAGGGACGGAACCGGAAGACCCGGTTCAGCACGTCGAGCGTCTCCCGGACCTTCTTCGCGGACGCGTAGGGACCGAAGTAGAGGACGCCCCGGCGGTGGCGCTCGCGCGTGAACATCACCCGCGGGAAGTCGTCCTCGACCGTGACGGCGATGTACGGGAACGACTTGTCGTCGCGCAGACGGACGTTGAACGGCGGCCGGTGTCGCTTGACGAGGTTCTGCTCGAGGTGGA
>JBBILK010000244.1:0-5203 GCA_037444965.1 Actinomycetota bacterium
AGGCCGATCAGCAGCGGAGTCGTCAGCGCCACCTGCGGCTCGAGCCCGTACGCCTGCATCACGTCGCGGCCGGCGAGGAGGTTGTAGAGCTGGTCGGTGCCGCCGAGCTCGACGTCGGCCTCGATCGCGACCGAGTCGTACCCCTGCATCAGCGGGTAGAGGAGCTCGGAGACGGAGATCGGCTCCGCGGCCGCCATCCGCTTCGCGAAGTCGTCCCGCTCGAGCAGGCGCGCGACCGTCGCCGTGCGCGTGATCCGCAGGATCTCGGCGAAGTCGAGCTCCGCGAGCCACTCGCTGTTGTAGCGCACCTCCGTGCGCTCGACGTCGAGGATCTTGAACGCCTGCTCCGCGAACGTCCTCGCGTTCGCGTCGAGCTCCTCGCCCGAGAGCACCGGCCGCTCCTTCGAGCGCCCCGACGGGTCGCCGATCCGGGCCGTGTAGTCGCCGATGATCAGCACGGCCGTGTGCCCCGCCTGCTGGAAGGCGGCGAGCTTCCCGAGCGGCACGGTGTGGCCGAGGTGGATGTCGGGAGCGGTGGGGTCGATGCCGAGCTTGACCCGCAAGGGTCGCCCGAGCGCGAGCTTCCGCTCGAGCGCCCCCTCGGGGAGCACGTGGGTGCAGTTGCGGGTGAGCAGGGCGAGCTGGTCGGAGGCCACCGCGGGCGATTCTAGACCGGTACAGATGGATCAACGACCGACTGCGCCGATCAGGCATGATCTCCGCGGACGATGGCCACGACGGAGGAGAGCGCGTGAGGATTCCCGGGAAGCTCGTGCTACCTGTCCTGGCGACGGCCATTCTGGCCGCCGCGCTCGTGCCCGCGGCCCTCTCGGGCCCGGGGAGCACCGCCAGGGCGCCTCAGGGCGAGGGCAACCCTGCCGTGGGAGCAGGCGTCTTCCTGAACGCTGGTTGTGCGAGCTGCCACACGCTCTCCGTCCTCGGAGCGACGGGCACGATCGGGCCCAACCTCGACCAGCTCCAGCCCTCGTACGAGGAGGTCGTGAACGCGGTCACCTACGGGGCCGGGCCGATGCCCTCCTACCGGACGCGGCTCAAGGCCGCGAAGATCAAGGATCTCGCCGCGTTCGTCGTCGCGGCGACGACGGGCCAGCCGGTCGAGCTCCTCCCCGACCTCGACATCGTGAAACCCTCGGGGCACGTCGTCCAGCGCGTGCTGACGGGTGGCGGCACGCGGACGCTGCTCGGCTTCTGGTCGGCGACCGAGAACGTCGGCGCCGGCCCGCTCGACCTCCACGCCGAGCGGCCCTCCGTAGACGCGCCCCAGATGAGCGTCGAGCAGCACATCCACAGCTCGGACGGGACGACGCGGGTCAGGGAGAACGTCGGCGTCATCTTCTACGGGTCCCAGGAGACCCACGAGCACTGGCACATGCAGCCGTACATGACGTACGAGCTGCGGCGCGCCGACACCTACAAGCTCGTTCGCGTCGCCGAGAAGTTCGGGTTCTGCCTCGGCGACCGCTACCGGGCGCCGTCCGAGGACGGTCGCCAGCTCGACCTCCCGAACGCGCCCGCCGAGCCCGTCTTCACCGGCAACTGTGGACGGCACGCGCCGGAGCTCCTCGGTTTCGTGCTGGGCATCTCCGTCGGCTACGGGGACTCGTACAGTCCCTTCACCCTCGGCCAGTCGATCGACCTGACCGGCCTCAAGGCCGGCCGCTACTACCTCGTCCACCGCGTGAACCCCGATCGGCGGCTCGAGGAGACGAACTACGCGAACAACGTCTCCTCCTCGCTGCTCTCGATCACCTGGCCGAACGGACGCTCGAAGCCGGCGCGCGTCAAGGTTCTGTCCGCCTGCTCCGCGAGCGCCCGCTGCCCGGCTCCGAAGCGCCCCTAGAACACGTACGGGGCGACGTCGAGCGCGCCCAGGCCGTACCAGACGCCGAAGGCGAGGCTCGCGAGACCGAGCACGGGCGCGACCCCGTGGAAGACGGCCCGCACGGGCCTGCTCGCGAGCGTGAGCCCGAAGCCGGTCGAGAGCACGGTCATCGAGACCGCCGTGCACAGGGCGAGCAGGAGGAGCGAGACGACGGCAACCCCGGTCGACTCGACGGTCGCGAGCACGAGCACGCTGACTCCCGCGCTGCCGCCGAGACCGTGGACGAGACCGATGCCGTAGGCGCCGAGCGGGGAGCGGGCACCGTGGGGATGCACGTGGGCGTGGCCGTCCGAGTGGCTGTGAACGTGCACGTGCACGAGCCCGTGATGCTCGTGCTCGTGGATGTGGAACTGCCCGCGACGCCAGCGATCGAGAAGGCGGATGGCCAGCCCGATGATGACGAAGGCGATCGCCACCTCGGCTCCCTTCTGCACCGCCTCGGGCAGGTGCTCGCCGAGGAGGATCACCGGGAGGCCGAACGCGAGCAGCGTCGTGGCATGGCCGAGACCCCAGACGAGGCCGAGCTTGGCAGCGATCCGCCCGGTGCTCCGACCGCCACCCGCAACGAGCGTTGTCACCGCTGCGAGGTGATCCGGATCGGTTGCGTGCCGGAGCCCAAGCAGGACGGCGACCGCGAGGACGACGAGGACTGAGCCGCCGTCCGAGAGTCCCGCGATCGCGTCGTCAAGTCCGAGCACGTCGAGATCCTCCTCCCTTTCGCGTCCGTTGTCGAGTGCTCCCGATCCCTTGCGCAACGGACGCTACGGCGTGTCGAAACCGTCTGCAAGCAGGTAGAATCCTGGTCTTCGTGCTGCGCCGAAGACGCTTGCCCGGCTCGCCGAAGCGACCGCGGCCCCGGATCTACAAGCTTCGGTTCCTCCTCCTCCTCGTCGTGCTCGCGCTCCTCTGCACGGTGACGTTCACCGCCGGATTCGTGACGGCGATCGCGAGCGACATCCCCCAGCTCGAACCCGGCAAAGGCAGGCGGATCCAGCGCGACGGCTACATCTACGCCGCCGACGGAACGACCGTGCTCGCGGTGCTGCGCGGCGACGAGGGCCGAGTCATCGTCTCCTCGGACGAGATCGCGCCGATCATGAAGCAGGCGATCGTCGCGGTCGAGGACCGCCGCTTCTGGGAGCACCAGGGGGTCGACCTACGGGGCATCTTCCGCGCCGTCTGGGCGGACGTCACCAACAAGGAGCTGGTGCAGGGCGGGTCGACGATCACGCAGCAGTTCGTCAAGAACACCTACATCGAGCCGGAGCGCACGGTCAGCCGGAAGCTCAAGGAGGCGGCTCTCGCCTGGCAGCTCGAGCGCCGCTGGTCGAAGGACCGGATCCTGACCGCCTACCTGAACACGATCTACTTCGGCAACGGCGCGTACGGCATCGAAATGGCCGCACGCGTGTACTTCGGGAGCTCCGCGAAGGAGCTGACGCTTCCCGAGGCGGCCCTCCTCGCCGGTATCGCGGCGAACCCCGCGTCGTACGACCCGCTCGCGAACCCTGCGCGCGCCCGCGTGCGGCGCAACACAGTGCTCGCGCTGATGTTCGGCCAGGAGCTGATCACGAAGGCGCAGTACGAGGCGGCGCTGCGGGCCCCCCTCCCGCGCCCCGACCGGGTTCACCTCCCCGGCACCCGCGGGCCGGCCGGGTACTTCACCGAGTACGTGAAGCAGCAGCTCGTCCGCTACTACGGCTCGGGAAAGGTCTTCGGAGGCGGGCTCAAGGTCTACACGTCGATCGACCTCGAGCTCCAGAAGCTCGCCCGGGAGGCAATCGACAAGTGGCTTCCCGATCCGGATGGACCCGCCGCGGCGCTCGTCGCGATCGACCCGCGCGACGGCCGCGTGCTCGCGATGATCGGCGGCTCGAGCTTCCGCAAGAGCCAGTTCAACCTCGCCGTCCAGGGCGAGCGGCAGCCGGGCTCGGCGTTCAAGCCGTTCGTGCTCGCCGCGGCGCTCGACCAGGGCATCTCGCCGCAGACGACGTACGAGTCGAAGCCGCAGGTGATCAACCTCGGCGACAAGCTGTGGGCGATCCACAACTACGAGAACGAGAACCTCGGGCTGATCGACCTGCGAACCGCCACCGTCTACTCCGACAACACCGTCTACGCACAGCTCACGTCCCAGCTCGGGCCGAAGACCGTGACGCAGATGGCTCACAGGCTCGGGATCCTCTCGCCGCTCGACGACTTCCTCGCCGTCGGCCTCGGCGTCGAGGCGGTGAACCCGCTCGAGATGGCGCGCGCGTTCTCGGCCTTTGCCAACCAGGGAGCGCGGATCGACGGATCGCTGCTCGGAAACCTGCCACGGGCCGTGCTCGCGGTCCAGAACGGGAAGCACCTGGACACCAACGAACCGGTCGGGCAGCAGGTGCTCGAGCCGAATCAGGCCGCGATCCTCACCTCGATCCTCGAGGGCGTCGTCCAGGAAGGCACGGGTCGCAGAGCCCGGCTGGACGACCGGCCCGTAGCGGGCAAGACCGGGACGACCGAGAACTACGGCGACGCGTGGTTCGTCGGCTACACGCCGCAGCTCGCCGTCGCCATCTGGGTCGGGTACCCGGACCGGCTGCAGCCGATGCTGACGGAGTTCCACGGCGAGGCGGTGGCCGGTGGCACCTACCCGGCCCTGATCTGGCGAGCGTTCATGAAGTCCGCTCTCCGCTACCTCGACGAGAGCCCGGAGAGCTTCCCGGCGCCGTACTACGGCGACACGCTGGCGGTGCAGGTCGCGCTTCGCGACGGGGTCTGGATGCAGGACAACGGGCAGTGCAAGGACGCGCACACGTTCGTCTTCTTCGCCGGCTACGAGCCGCAGGAGACGGCGAGCTGCAGCCCGAACGAGGTCGAGGTTCCGCGCGTCGTCGGCGCGAAGGTGCTCGACGCGACGGCCCGGCTCGCAGCTCAGCCCCTCCAGGCGCAGGTGATCTACCGCTGGGCGAAGCCGGGCATCGAGCGGCCCGGGATCGTGCTCGAGCAGGTCCCGGCCTCGGGCACGCTCGCCGCCTTCGACACCGTCCGCCTGATCGTCGCCAGGGCGAGGCTTGGAACGATCCCGAGAGTGGTCGGGATGCCGCTCGCCGAGGCGCAGCTGCGCCTCGCCGACCGCGACCTCGAGGCTGAGGTGAAGGAGCTCGTCGAGGGCGACTCGGGGATCGTGCTCGCCCAGGAGCCGCAGGCGGGGATCGCCGCCGGACCGGGCATGACCGTCCGGCTCGTCGTCGGCGACGGCTAGCGTGGACAGTCACCGAGATGTGCCGACAGTCTCGGCTCATCTCGCGTTCACCTTGC
>JBBILK010000245.1:0-5196 GCA_037444965.1 Actinomycetota bacterium
CGCCACCGGGGTCGTCGGAGGAAACGTTCCGCTCGCGCTCGGCAGCGCGCTCGCGTCCCGCCTGCTCGGCAGCGACCAGGTGACCGTCGTCTTCTTCGGCGACGGCGCGGTCCAGGCCGGGCACTTCCACGAGTCCGTGAACCTGGCGACGCTCTGGGAGCTGCCCGTCATCCTCGTGTGCGAGAACAACGGCTTCGCCGAGTTCACGCCGCGCTCGGCGCACACCAGGGTCGAGCGTGTGAGCGACGTGGTCGCGCCGTACCGCCTCGCGCGCGAGACGGTCGACGGCAACGACGCGGTCCGAGTGTGGCAGGCGTTCGGGCGGTTCCTCGCCGAAGCACGGGCCGGCGGCGGCCCGATGCTGCTTGAGTGCCTCACCTACCGGCTCCGCGGCCACTACGAGGGCGATCCCGCGAAGTACCGCGAGGCCGTCTCGAAGGCCGAGTGGCAGGAGCGAGACCCGATCCGGCGCCTCGAGCGGCACGCCGGGGCCGCCGGCTGGCTCTCCGACGAGGACGCCCGGGCGGTCGAGCGGGAAGCGCGCGAGGCGGTGGAGGAGGCGGTGCGCGTCGCCCGCGCAAGCTCCTACCCGGGGCCCGAGCTCGTCGCCGAGCTCGTCTACGCCCCTGAGGAGCCGTGGCCGAGCTGACCTACGTCCAGGCGGTGAGGGCTGCCCTGGGCGAGGCGATGCGCGCCGACTCGCGGGTGCTCGTCCTCGGCGAGGACGTGGCCGAAGGGGGACCCTTCACCGCCACGACCGGCCTGGCCGAGGAGTTCGGGACGGAACGCGTGCGCAACACGCCGATCAGCGAGGGGGCGATCTGCGGGATCGCGATCGGCGCCGCCCAGTCCGGGCTGCGCCCCGTGCTCGAGATCATGTACATCGACTTCCTCACCCTGGCCCTCGACCAGCTCGTCAACCAGGCGGCGAAGGCGCACCTGATGTCGGGTGGCCAGCTCTCGGTTCCGCTCGTCGTGCGCACCCAGGGCGGGGCGGGACAGCGCGGCGCGGCCCAGCACTCGCAGAGCCTCGAGAGCTGGCTCACCCATGTCCCCGGGCTGAAGGTCGTGATGCCGAGCGGCGCGGCCGACGCCGGCGGCCTGCTCCTCGCCGCGATCGCCGACCCGAACCCGGTCGTCGTGGTCGAGAACAAGACGCTCTACTTCCGGCGCGAGGAGGTGCCCGACCAGCTGCAGCCGGTCCCGCTCGGTCGGGCCCGGGTCCTGCGTCCCGGGAAAGACGTGACCGTGGTCGCCCTCTCCCGGCTCGTGCCCGAGGCGCTCGCGGCGGCGGAGCGCCTCGCCGGGCAGGGGGTCGAGGCGGAGGTGATCGACCCTCGCAGCCTCGTCCCCTTCGATCTCGAGACGGTGGCCGCGTCGGTGCGGCGCACGCACCGGCTCGTCGTCTGCCACGAGGCGGTCGAGCAGGGCGGCGTGGGCGCGGAGATCGCGGCGCGGGTGCAGGCGGCCTGCTTCGACGAGCTCGACGCCCCGATCGAGCGGGTCGGCGCCCCCTTCACCCCCGTCCCGTTCAGCCCGCCGCTCGAGGACGCCTACCTCCCCGGCGCGGCCGAGATCTACGCGGCGGCGCTCGCCACCCTCGGCCGTCCGTGAGCGGCGGTGCCGTCAGGTCGGCGAGCCCGGCACGGGAACGTCCAGGCGCCCGGCTGCGATCGCCGTGGCGATGAGGCGCTCCCATTCGGCGAGATAGACCTCGTAGCCGTCCGCGAGCTCCCGCAGCCGTGCCCGGCCCACGTCGCCGAGCGCGGTCAGGTCGTAGGTCACCTCCGCGATCGTCCCTCCGTCGACGTCGGGCGAGCACCGTACCTCGACCAGGCCGGCCCACTCGCCGGGCGTCACCCGCGCGTAGCGGACGATCCGGTCCGCGCGCTCCACGACGGCCCAGATCGTCTCCTCGCCGTGCCTGCGGGTCAAGAAGACGGTGCCCGCGTGACCGCCGTCGCCGTGCTCGCCGGCGGGGAAAGACGGCGCCCACCCGTCGACCCAGAGCCGCTCTCCGGCCGGGGTGAACAGGTACAGGGCCCGCTCGACCGGGAGCCCCACGCGCACGTGGCCGTGCAGCACGAGGCGAGCAGGGAGCTCTTCCGTGGCGGCGTCCGCGTCGGGCACGGTCGCGATCCTACCCCCGTCGCAACCGCGGCGAGATCCGCGTAGCCCTCCCTTCGGGCCGGCTCGAACCTCACGTGGAGGTCGCCTGCTCTCGTCGCGAGCGCGCAGCCGCCGGCGCGAGCAGGCCGAGAGCGAGGAGGCAGGCTCCCGCGGCCACGACGCCCATGGCCGTAGCCGGGTCGAGGGCGACGGCTCCGACGACGGCGGCCGAAGCGGCTCCGAAGCCCGTCTGGCCGGTCCCGAGGATCGCGGACGCCGCTCCGGCGACCTCGGGCAGTGGCGTCAGCGCGAGCGCCGTCGCCGTGGGCATGATCGCTCCGAAGCTCGAGACGATGACGAACATCGGCGGCAGCAGCGCTGCGAGGCCGCCGATGCCCAGCGCCGAGACGAGGGCGAGCGTGGCGGCCGCGAGCGCCTGTGCGACCACGCCGCACACGAGGATGCGCTCCGAGCCGACGCGCCGGACGAGACGGCCGGTGATCTGCGAGACGACGACGAGCCCGACCGCGTTCGCCCCGAACACGAACCCGAACGCCTGAGGCGAGATCCCGTGCTCGTCGATGAGAACGGCGGGTGCCGCCGAGATGTACGCGAGCATGGCGGCGCCGCCGAGCGAGAAGGCCCCCGCATGGACGACGAACGAGCGGTTCCGCAGCACCTGCCCGTAGGCGGCGGGCGCGCTGCGCAGGCCGCCTCGATGCCGGAGCGCCGGTGGAAGGGTCTCCGGCAGCCACGCGACGGCCACCAGGCAGGCGGCGCCGTAGACGACGAGCGTCAGGAAGATCCACCGCCAGCCGGCGGCGGCGAGGATCTGCCCGCCGAAGAGCGGGGCGAGCACGGGTGCGGCTCCCATGACGAGGAGCAGCAGCGAGAAGAACCGGGCAGCCTCGGCGCCGGCGAACAGGTCGCGCACGATCGCGCGGGCGATCACGACACCGGCGCAGCCGGCGAGCCCCTGCAGGAGGCGGAACCCGATCAGGACGCCGATCGAGGGCGCGAGCGCACACGCGAGCGACGCGGCGACGTAGAGCCCGATTCCCGCGTAGAGCGGCCGCTTGCGGCCGTAGGCGTCTGCGAGCCACCCCCAGAGCAGCTGACCGAGGGCGAGCCCGAGCATGTACGTCGAGAGCGAGAGCTGCACGGAGCCCATGGACGTCTCGAAGTGCCGCGCGAGCGCGGGGAAGGCTGGCAGGTACAGGTCGACCGAGATCGGCGCGAACGCGGACAGGGCACCGAGCGCGAGGACGAGCCCTGCGCGCGAGCGCCCGGCCGGGCGCGTGGGGTCAGACACGAGCCATGGTCTCTACTCGTTGACGCGCAGGCCGCCGGCGAGGTCGCCGAGCGCGTCGACGACCCGGTTCGAGATCTGATCGCCGTACCCGAGCGCGGCGGCGAGGCTGAAGCAGCCGAGCGTCCCCGCGCCGGTCAGGCTCGTGAGCTGCAGCTCCCGCACCAGCTCGAGGTAGAGGAGGATGTCCTTCGCCATCAGGTCGACCGTGAGGCCGCCTTCGAGGTAGTCCCCCCTGACGATGCTCGGGAACCGCTCCAGCGTCGCGAAGTTGACGCCGCTTCCGTGGTTGATCGCGTCGAGCAGCGTCGGGAGGTCGAGCCCCGCCTTCCTGGCCGCGATCATCACCTCGGCGGTCGCGGCGAGGCTGACCCCGTTCAGGTAGTTGTTCAGGAGCTTCGCGGTGTGCCCGGTGCCGCTTCCGCCCATGTGGTAGACGCGGGCTGCGAAGTGCGCGAGCACGGGCTTCACCCGTTCGAGCGCCTCGGGCGAGCCGCCCGCCATGATCGTCAGCGTTCCCTGCTCCGCCGCTTTGGCTCCACCCGAGATGCCCGCGTCGACGTACTGGACACCCCGCCGGGCGAGGTCGCCGTGGATGCGCACCGTCGAGGCCGGCGAGGAGGTGCCGAGGTCGACCACGATCTGCGGCGCGCGGCAGTGTCCGAGCAGGCCGTCGTCGCCGTCGACGACCGCCTCGACGGCACGGCTGTCGGGAAGCGAGAGCATGACGACGTCGGCCTCGGCCACGAGCGTGGCGACCGACCGAGCCGGCATCGCGCCCGACCGGGCGACCGCCTCGGCGCTGAGGTCGTACCCGAGCACCGGCTCGCCGGCGGCCAGGAGCCGGCGCGCGATCCGGCCGCCCATGTTCCCGAGCCCGATGATTCCGATCCTCACCGCAGGCAGGCGACGTGGTCGGCGAGCTCGCCCTCGAGCGGCGGGAAACGCTCGAGCACGAGGGGATCGTGGCCGGCGACGATGCGCGTCTCGCCGTTTGCGCCGAGCTCGCGCAGCAGCTCGTACCCCGCGTAGGTCGCGGCGACGTCGACGACGATCGAGCAGGGCCAGTCGCGCTCGAGCTCCTCGTAGTAGTGGGCGGCGTCCGAGGCGAGCACCACGGGGCCGGACGCCGTCTCGACGACCAGGATCAGCTGCCCCGGCGAGTGGCCGCCGACGAGCCGTGCCTCGACGCCGGGGGCGAGCTGCGCGTCACCGGCCAGCCGCAGCACGCGTCCCTCTCGGTCGGCACGGAGGACATCGTCGACGTCGTCCGCCTCCGCGTGCGCGGCGAACTGGAGTCGCCGGCCCATGGGGCCTCCCCAGAACTCGAGCTCCCGCTCCTGGACGAGGAGTTGCGCGTCGGGAAACAACCGCACGCTGCCCGTGTGATCCCAGTGCAGGTGCGTCAGCACGATCCGCGAGACGGTGCCGGCCCCGAGTCCGAGCTCGTCCATGGCCCGTCGCGGCTCGAGGCGAACCGTCCGTCCGCGCCTCGCGGCCGCAGCGGGATCCCAGCCGGTGTCGACGAGGATCGTCTCGTTCGGTCCGCGCAACACCCAGAAGAAGTAGTCCATCGGCAGCGGACCGTCCGGCTCGCCGTAGGTCTCGAAGCGCAGGTAGTAGTCGCCGCGGGTCGTCGTTCTCGACCCGTACCGGACCGCGAGCACCTCCCAGGGAACCATCCGGAGAAGCCTAGTGAAGCGCAGGCGCCCCTCGGCGTTCTTGACACGAACGGCGACTCGGAAGTACGGTTCGCTGAACGTACTTGTGTTCGCTTT
>JBBILK010000246.1:0-5156 GCA_037444965.1 Actinomycetota bacterium
AGCCGGCCTGCAGGTCCCGCCGCTGTCCGATCGCCTCGCCGGGCGGCTCGCGGAGTCGCTCCCGCCTCGTGCGGCCACCCGCAACCCGGTTGACACGGCGGGCGGCGAGCAGGACTTCTGGACCTACGAGCGGCTGGTCAGGCTGGTGCTCGACTCGGGCGAGGTCGACGCCGCGCTCCTGACCGGCTACTTCGGCGGCTACGGCCAGGACGAGAAGCTGCGCGAGAGCGAGCTCGAGGTCGCCCGCGCGATCCCGCAGGCCGCGGCCGACACGGGGCGTTCGCTGATCGTCCACACGATGTACGCGGGCTCGCCGGCTGCCGCTGCGCTCCGAGCCGCCGGCGTGCCCGTGTACCGGGAGATCGAAGCTGCCGCGCGGGTGCTCGGCCTGCTCGTCGAGTCGGCGGAGCGACCCCCTCGGGGTGTCCCCGCCGTGCCGGAGCCGGCCGGCCCGCTCCCAGCGGACGTCGGCTACCTTGGCGCCCGCTCGGTCCTCGCCGGGGCCGGCGTCGCCTTTCCGCCGGCGCGCCGCGTGGAGACGCTCGCCGAGGCGCTGGGTGCCGCCGCCGAGCTCGGCTACCCGGTCGTGCTGAAGGCGCTCGGGCTCTTGCACAAGTCGGACGCCGGTGGCGTCGTCCTCGACATCGAGAGCGAGGAGGAGCTCGAACGTGAGTTGTCAGATATGGCAACACGGCTGCGTGCCGAAGCGTACGCCGTCGAGCGGATGGAGCGGCCAAGCGGCGGCGTCGAGCTGATCGCCGGCTGCCGGTGGGACCGCCGCTTCGGTCCGGTCGCCATGGTCGGCCTCGGCGGCCTCCACGCCGAGCTCCTGCAGGACGTCGCCGTCGCCCTCGCGCCGGTGACCGACGAGCAGGCCGAGCAGCTGCTGCGCTCGATTCGCGGAGCTCCGCTCCTCTACGGAGCGCGCGGCCGGGCACCGGTGGACATCGAAGCTGCTGCCGCCGCCGTGGCGGCGCTGTCGCGCCTCGCGGCCGCGCATCCCGAGATCGCCGAGATCGAGATCAACCCGCTGCTCGCGACCCCGCACGGCGCGCTCGGACTCGATGCTCGCATCGTGCTCGCCGACCATCACCACCGCTAGGAGAAGCCCATGCTCGCTGAGGGAACGTTCGCAGGCAAGGTGGCAATCGTCACGGGGGGCGGCAGCGGCCTCGGCCGCGCGATCGCCCTCGAGCTCGCACGGCTCGGCGCCGCCGTCGTCGTTGCCGGCCGCCGCCCCGAGCCGCTCGAGGAGACGATCGCCCAGATCGAGGACTGGGGCGGCTACGGCCATGCCAAGCCGACCGACGTGCGCGATCCCGAGCAGGTCGACGGCCTGGTCGCGGACGCCGTGGAGCGCTTCGGGCGCGTCGACGTCCTCGTCAACAACGCGGCCGGGAACTTCGTCGTCCACGCCGAGGAGCTGTCGCCGAACGGGTGGCGCGCGGTCGTCGGGATCGTCCTCGACGGGGGCTTCCTCTGCGCCCGGGCCGCCGGGCGCCGGATGATCGAGCAGGGCGAGGGCGGCGCGATCCTGAGCGTGCTCGCGAGCTACGCCTGGACGGGCGGCCCCGGCACCGTCCACTCGGCGGCGGCGAAGGCCGGCCTGCTCACGATGACGCGGACGCTCGCGGTCGAGTGGGCACGTCACCGGATCCGTGTCAACTGCATCACGCCCGGGCCCGCCGACACGGAGGGGGCGGGCGCGGCGTTGTGGCCGACCGAGGAGGACCGCGCGCGCGTCGCGGCGAGCGTGCCCCTCGGCCGTCTGGGAACGCCCGAGGAGATCGCGTGGTGGGGCGCCGCGCTCTGCTCGAGCTACGCGGACTACATCACGGGCGAGAACCTGGTGATCGACGGAGGCCACTGGCTCGAGCAGGAGGGCTACCTGCCCGCGCTCGGACACGAGCCGCCGCGCGCGTAATCGAGTCCGGAACCCTTCGCCGACCGCCCGAGAGCAGCCGGAGCGGGACCTCTTGACATCACAGCTATACAACTGTATCGTTGTATAGCTGTATGCGCAGGAACGACGCCAGATCCATGCCCCACCCGCTTCCGGATCCGCTCGTCGAGCTGATCGCGCAGCGCTTTCGCGTGATCGGCGAGCCGATGCGGATCCGGATCCTCGATCGCTTGTGCGACGGCGAGGCGACCGTCCAGGAGCTGACCGAGGCGCTCGGCGCCTCCCAGCAGAACATCTCGAAGCACCTCGGCGTGCTCCACCAGGCTGGCATCGTCGGCCGCCGCAAGGAGCGCAACCACGTCTACTACACGATCGCCGACGAGAGCGTGCTCTCGCTCTGCGAGCAGGTCTGCGGCGGGCTGTCCCGGCAGCTCGCAGAGCTGGCCGAGCTGATAGGCAGCAACCTCGAAGGGAGTGTTCGATGAGAGAGACCCGTCCCGTCCGCTGGCCGCTCGAGCGCGTGCTGTTCGCGCTCGCCGGCACCGTCACGCTCGCGAGCGTCGGGCTCGCGGCGGCCGTCAGCCCCTGGTTCCTGCTCCTGACCGCGTTCACCGGCGCCAGCCAGTGGCTGTACGTCGCCGTGGGCGACTGCCCGGCTTCCCTCGTCCTTCGCCGCGTGTTCGGGCTGGCGGGGTGCGCTCGATGACCGCTGTCGCCGAGCCGCTTCCGGCCGCAGCCGCGACCGAGACGGAGATGCTCGCCCGCCTCGGGCCGATCGGGCGGCTCGGCCGCTGGACGGCGGAGCACTTCAAGACGGTCGCGATCGCCTGGGCGATCGTCATCGTCGCCCTCGGCTTCTTCGCGCCGAGTGCCGAGCACGCGCTCTCCGGTGCGGGCTGGGAGGCGAACGGGTCGGAGTCCGTCGCGGCGCGCGAGCTCGTGCAGGAGAACTTCCAGGGCCTCTCGAGCGCGGGCCTGATGGTCGTCGTCCACTCCGAGAGCCAGACCGTGAGCGACCCCGGCTTCCAGGAGACGATCGCCGGCGTCGCGGCGATCCTGCGGGAGAACGAGGCGGTCTCCTCGGTCCTCCTCCCCGCGGAAGGCGTCTCCATCTCGGAAGACGGCCGCACGGCCGTCGTCCAGGCCGGCGCCGCGAAGGACACGACGGGCATGGTCGCCGCTGCGGACGACCTCGACGGGCCGCTCTCGAAGGCGGCCGCGGAAGGGATCGAGGTCGACCTCACGGGCGCTTCGGGGATGTGGGCGGACTTCAACAAGGCGAACAAGGACGCGATGATGAAGTCCGAGCTCCTCTCGTGGCCGATCACGCTCGGCATCCTCGTGGTGGCGTTCGGCTCGCTCGTCGCCGCAGGCCTGCCGCTCATGCTCACGATCGCGGGACTCGTCAGCGCGGCGGGGACGCTCTTCCTCGGCGCGCAGCTCTTCGACATCTCGATCTGGGCGATGAACTTCGCGCTCATGTTCGCGCTCGCGCTCGGCATCGACTACGCGCTCTTCATCGTCGTTCGCTACCGAGCCGCGCTCTTCGGCTCCGGCCTGAAGCCCGCCGAGGCGGCCGCCGTCGCGATGGACACGGCCGGAAAGGCGGTGCTCTTCTCGGGCCTCACCGTCCTCATCTCGCTCTCGGCGGTGATGCTCGTTCCGAGCCCGGCGTTCCGCTCGATGGCGCTCGGAATCATGTTCTCCGTCGTCTTCGTGCTCGCCGCCTCGCTGACGCTGCTGCCGGCGGTGCTCGCGAAGCTGGGCGGGCGGGTGAACAGGGTGGCCTTGCCGTGGGTGCACCGAGGCGAGCACCGCTCGCCCAGGTTCGCCCGCTGGGCCGAGCTGCTCTGGCGCCGGCCCTGGGTCTTCGGCGCAGCCGCGACGGCGATCCTCGTCGGCCTGGCGCTGCCCGCGCTCAGGCTCGACACCGGCATGCCGTCGATCGCCGTCGTCCCGAAGGACGACTCCTCCCGGCAGGGCTACGCTGCAGTCCAGGCCGCGTTCGGGCCGGGCGCACCGGGAGCGCTCCAGCTCGTCGCGCCGGCGGCCGACGCCGAGGCCGTCGCGGCCGCGGCGCAGGCAGATCCCGGGATCGCGACGGTGATGGCGCCCCAGGCGAGCGAGGACGGTCGCCTCGCGCTCCTCCAGGCGGTCCCTGCGGAGGACCCGTCCGACCCGGCCGTGGGCGAGACGATCGACCGGCTGCGTTCCTCGCTGCCGGCGAGCGCGCTCGTCGGCGGGGCCGCAGCGGAGAACCACGATCTCGAGGCGGCGCTCGGCTCGAAGACGCCGCTCGTGATCGGGATCGTGCTCGCTCTCGGCTTCCTGCTCCTCTTGCTCGCGCTCCAGGCGCCGCTGATCGCCGCGCTCGGGGTCGTCACCAACCTGCTCGCGGTCGGAGCCGCGTTCGGCGTCGGGAAGCTCGTCTTCCAGGACGGCAACCTGTCCGGGCTGCTCGGCTTCGAGTCCCAGGGCTTCCTGAACGCGTGGGGCCCGGTGTTCTTCTTCGCGATGATCTTCGCGATCGCGATGGACTACACCGTCTTCCTGCTCGCGTCGGCGAAGGAGCACTGGGACAAGTCGCACGACCCGCGCGAGGCGGCGGTCGGCGGTCTCGCCCACTCCGGACGGACGATCTTCGCCGCCGCGGCGGTGATGATGGCCGTGTTCTTCACGTTCGCGCTCTCCGGCCCGCTCCCGCCGAAGGAGATGGGCATCATCCTCGGCGTCGCCGTCTTGCTCGACGCCCTGCTCGTCCGGCTCGTCCTGCTACCCGTGCTCCTGCGCCTGACCGGCCGCTGGGCCTGGTGGCTCCCGGGCTGGCTCGACCGCCTGCTCCCGGACGTGCGCTTCGGGCACTGACGGAAAGGGGCCGCGCCGCGGCCCCTTTCCGTCTAGGGGGCGGAGCCGAGCGTGTGCACCCAGATCCAGTCCGTGTCTCTCGCGCCTTCGTGGCAGCCCCAGCAGACGGCGTCGGCCGCGGTCACCTCGAAGGGCTCGGTCGGGCTCGAGCGCGTGTACTCGACGAAGATCCAGTCTCCGTGCTCGGGGTCGACGCCCTGCTCCTTGCGCATCACGGCGACGAGGCCGATGAAGCTCGTGTCCGGCCGCTTCGCCTCCTTGACGATCACCGTCCCGTCCGGGTAGACGAGCTCGCCGTACGCGCGGCTCGCCTCGAGGCTCGCGTACACGTTCTTCGTCCCGAGATGAGCGTCGCCGTCGGGGTTCGGCGGGATCGGCTCCTCGTTCA
>JBBILK010000247.1:0-5141 GCA_037444965.1 Actinomycetota bacterium
GCGATCCTGTCGGTCACGTTCGCGTTCGCGTTCGCCTTCGTCGCCCGCATCGTCGCGGGCGACGAGGTCGTGCTCGCCGGACGGCGCGTGGCCGAGGCCGCTCCGGTGCTGCTGGCGCTCGCCTTCGTCGTCGCCGTGCCCTTCTACCTCGGGTTCGTGCTCGGCCTGCTCCTGCTCGTCTTCGCCGCCGGCTGGCTCGGGCTCACCGCCTTCGCGGTCCCGGCGGCGATGCTGGAGCCTGGTTCCCGGCGGGACTGGTTCGGACGCGTCGCCCACGCGCTCGGCCGGACGCGAGCGCTCGCGGCAGCCGAGTACGTCCACGCCGTCGCGGTCTCCGCCGTGCTGCTCGTCGTCTACGTGCTCGTCAGCGTCGCGCTCGCCGCCGCGCTCGCCGGCTATGCCGACAACAGCCGCCTCGCGGCGCAGGCGCTCGCGCAGATCGTGCTCGCTCCGTACTTCTTCCTCGGGCTGACCGTCCTCTACTTCGACCAGAGGGCGAGGGCGCTAGAGTCGCTCGGGAAACCCGGGAGACGGAGGTAGGCGATGCCCAAGTACATCATGCTGACGACGCTGACCGACCAGGGCCTCCAGACGCTCCGTTCCCATCCGGAGCGGCTCAAGGCCGTCAACGCGGACGTCGAGGAGCTCGGTGCGAGCGTCCTGCACCAGTGGGCCTGCCTCGGTCCCTTCGACTTCGTGAACGTCGTCGACGCCCCCGATGCCGCCACGATCGCGCGGATCTCGGTCGCGCTCGGCGCGCGCGGCAGCGCGAAGCTCCAGAGCTACGAGCTGATGGAGATCGACGACTTCCTGGACTCGCTGCACTGAGGCGTCCTCCGGCTGCTCTAATGGGAGCTCTGACCCCGTCGACCGAACCACCTCGGCTTCCCGACTGGCTGCTCGCCGAGGTCGCGGCCTGGCCGCCGGACGCGTGGGGCGTCCACCACGCCCGCCTGCTCCTGCGGGACGGGCGGGTGATCGCGCCCGTCGCGATCCTGCCGAGCGGCGATCTCGCCGGCTGGGGAGACGCAGGCGAGATCGCGCTCGAGCTGGACGAGATCGTCGCCATCGAGAGGGCCGACGAGTGACGGAGCCGCGAGGATCCAGGCTCGGCTCGTTCCTGCTCGGCGGCCTGCTCGGCGGCCTCGCGGGGCTCGCGGCGGGGCGACTTCGCTCCCAGGGGGCGGGCCGGCGGCAGCCGACGCCGCCCGGGCTGGCGGCGTTCGAGCGGGCACCGTGCTACGAGGAGCTGCTCGAGCAGGACGCGCGCGACCGCGACCGCCGCTGACGGCTCGCCGGACGCTCAACTTCTCCGGCCCGGCGGCCGATCTAGGTGACCAGATGTCCCTCGATCCCGTCGAAGGCCCTGCCGCGGGAGAGCCGCGCGCGAAGACTCGCATCCTGGTCGCGGACGACGACCACGACATCCTGCTCTTGCTCGGCCGGGTGCTCGAGCGAGCCGGCTACGAGGTCGTGAAGGCGTCGAGCGGCACCGAGGCGCTCGAGCTGCTCCGTGAGAGCGACCCCGATCTCGTCATCCTCGACGTCTCGATGCACGGTCTGCCGGCAGATCCAGTCCGAGGGCCCCAACGCCCCGCCCGTGATCTTCCTCACCGCTCACACCAAGACGTCGGCGCGAGTGACCGGCCTCGACGCGGGGGCGGTCGACTGCATCTCGAAGCCGTTCGTCGCGGACGAGCTGCGGGCACGCGTCCGGGCCGCGCTGAGGACGAAGACGACGCGTGACACGCTCGCCAACGAAGCCGCACGGGATTCCCTCACGGGGCTGCTCAACCGCGCGCAGCTGGGACAGCGCGTCGGTGAGCTCGTCGCGCTCACCCGGCGCGTGGAGCGGGAGCTCGCCTGCCTGATGATCGACCTCGACGGCTTCAAGGGGATCAACGACGCCTACGGGCACGCTGCCGGCGACGCGGTGCTGGTCGAGGTCACGCGGCGCTGGAGCGAGCTCCTGCGCGGCTCCGACGTGCTCTTCCGGTACGGAGGCGACGAGTTCGTGGCGCTGCTGCCCGGTACCGACCGGGAGGGTGCGGCCCAGGTCGCGGGGCGACTGCTCGAGCGGCTGAGGGAGGCGCCCGTCGAGTTCACCGGCGACGGCGGCCGCCCGCACGAGCTGCACGTCAGCGCGAGCGTCGGCGTGGCGATGTGGGACCCGCTCATGGCCGACGGCGACACGCTCGTGGCCGCAGCCGACGACGCGCTCTACCGGGCCAAGTCCGCGGGCCGCGACCGCTTCGAGGTCGCGGCGCCGGCGCAAGCCGCGTGACTCGCTCTGACGTGGGGAGCTCGAGCCGTCCACCGGAAGCGGACGAGGGAGCACCCGAGACCGGTCTCGACCTCGGCGCCGTCGTCCACGGCATCAACAACCCGCTGTTCGCGATCGTCGGCCTCGCCGAGCTCCTGCTCGCCGAGGCCGAGCCCGGCTCGAAGACCCACGAGCGGCTGCGCCTGATCCACGAGAGCGCGCTCGAGATCAGGGCTCGGGTGCGCGAGCTCGCGGAGGCGGCGCTCGTCCGCGAGCGCGAGCGGCCGTAGAGCGCAGCTACACGAGCTCGCCGATCGCACCGAGGATGATCTCGGCCGCCAGGGCTGCGTCCTCGGGGCGCGCATCCTCGGCCGGATGGTGGCTGATCCCGTCCTTGCACGGGACGAAGACCATCGCGCTCGGAACCCGGGCCGCGACGCACATCGTGTCGTGGGCCGCCCCGGAGACCATCACCGTCGTCGGCTCGCCGGTCGCCTCCGCCGAGGCGACGAGCGCCGAGACGATCCGCTCGTCCATCGGCGTCGCGGGCAGCGTCTGGCGCTGCGTGTAGTCGGCGCGCATGCCTCGCCGCGCCGCAGCCTCGGCCGCGAAGGCCACGAGGTCGCGTGCGACTCCGCGGAACGCCTCCTCGTCGGGCCCGCGGATGTCGAGGGAGAAGCGGACTCGCTCGGCGATCGCGTTGATCAGCCCGGGCTCCACCTCGATCTCCCCGACCGTGCCGACCGTCCCGTGGCCGGCGGCGCGGGCGAGCCGCTCCAGCTCGAGCGTGCACTCCGCGAGGACCGTGGTCGGGTCGAGCCTGAAGTCCATGGGCGTCGCCCCCGCGTGGTCGCCGCGACCGTGCACGACGACGTCACCGTGGACGTAGCCGGCGATGGCGCGGACGATGCCGATGCGGTTTCCGGTGTCCTGCAGGACCCGCGCCTGCTCGATGTGCATCTCGATCCAGCCGACGAGGTCGTCGAGCACGTGGGCCGCCTCGCGCCAGCGCGCCGGCTCGTACCCCGCCTCCTCGGCGTGCTCCCAGAAGCTACGGCCGTCGTCGACCGCGCGGAACGTCTCGCGGAGCTCCTCCTCGGAGACCCGCTGCGCGATGATCCTGCTCCCGAGCAGCATCTGGCCGAAGCCGGAGCCCTCCTCCTCGAGGAACGAGACGAGCTGTAGCGGCAGCCCGAGGCCGTGCTCCACGTCGAGGCGGCAGACCTCGAGCGCGGTGACGACGCCCATCGTGCCGTCGTACTTGCCGCCGTTCCGGTTCGAGTCGCAGTGGGAGCCGATTCCGAAGACCTGCTCGCCCTGCGGGCGGTTCCGGGCGACGAGCGTGCCCACCGGGTCGCGCCCGACCGTGAAGCCGAGCGCCTCGAGCTCGCGGGTGAAGAACCGGAGGGTGTTCTCGTACGCCTCCGTGTAGGCGTAGCGGCGGATCGCCTCGGCGGACAGCGTGTACTCGGGCCCGGCCAGGGCCTCGATGTCGCGCCCGATCCGCGCGGCGCTCCGCTCACGGTCGACGGCGATCATCCGCTGGCGGGTATCTTCGCGCTCCTGGAGGCGCCGTGCACGGGAACTCGCACGAGCCCACTGGACGGCGCTAGAATCCGGCTCGTGAGCGTGCTCGCGGTCGTCCTGATCGCCTGCGCCGTTCTGCTCGTGATCGGCGCGGAGTGGCCGCGTCTGAGCTCGAAGGCGACGAGCGGCGGCGAGCGCCGCGCCCGGCAGCGCCGGACGCGCGCGAGGCAGCCGGAGCTGCGGGTGATCCACGGCGACCGCGACGAGTTCGCCGAGAGCGTCCGCCGCGATCTCGACAACCTCCCGGTCATCGAAGAGCACGACGACCGGCTCCGGTAGGCGCTCCCGGCGCTAGCGGACGGTGATCGTCGCCGTCACGGTCCGCGTGTTCGGCAGGACGCGCGCGACGTTCTCGTTGTTCTTCGCCTCCTGACGATCCGAGACGCGCAGGAGCAGTCGGTGGCGGCCGCGGCGCGCGAAGCCGACGTCGAGGAGCACGAGGCCCCGGCGCGGGTCGTAGCGTCCCGGTCGCAGGGGCCCCGCGTCGAGGCGGTAGAAGACGGCACCGGGGTCGACGCCGGCGCCGCGGTCACTCACCCTGGCTGCGATCACCCCGGCGCGAGCCGTCCGTGAGAGCAGATGTACCCGGGGCGGCGTCACGTCTCCAATCCAGAGCCTGAACGCGAAGGCGCCCGCCTTCGTGCGGCTCGGCGTGTCGAAGACGAGCGAGTAGACGCCGGCCGCGGGCATGAGCACGGCCGCGCTCCGCGTGTGCTCGCGGAAGGACGGCAGGTACGGGTTCGAGACGAAGGGGAGCGCCGGAACGCCGCCGAGGCGGTTCTCGTCGGCGCCGAGGACGATCCGGGGCTCGACGGCGACGTCCCGATCTGCGTGCACGACCGCGACGCCCAGGTTCGCAGCCGGGCGGCGGAGCACGAGCCGGAAGACCTGCTCGGGGCCGGGCAGCAGGTTGCGGGCGACCCCCGCCTGGTCGGGGTAGCGGTAGGAGCTGACGCGGGCGGGCGATCGGGCCGGGTTCCCCCGGTAGAGCCCGGGCTCCCGCACGATCCGCGCCGGGCTCGCGCCGAGTCGCGGCCTCGCGACGCGGAACCACCAGGGAACCCTGCGCACCTCGCCGTCTCGCTCGAGGACGACGAAGCCCGTGCGCTCGCCCTCGGCGGCGCCGGCGTCGACGGCCGCGGTCACGGTGAGCTCGCCGGTCGCGGGCAGGCTGCCGGCGCGGATCCGGTCCCCGAGCTCGCGCCAGACCCGATCGCGGTCGTCCGGGTGCACGCGCTCGCGCAGCTCGTCGGCGGAGAGCGACCGCAGCTCGTCCGCCGAGTAGCCGGCC